>NZ_NHSG01000419.1:0-26997 GCF_020024005.1 Streptomyces purpurogeneiscleroticus | reverse complement strand
CACCTCGGCCTCCCCCCGTACCATCCCCAGCCGGCGCTCAGCCGGCCTTCCGGCGTGACGCGGTCTTCTTCGCCGGGGTCTTCTTCGCCGTCGCGGTCTTCTTCGCGGCGCCCTTCTCAGCAGCAGCGTTTTTCTTGACGGCGCTCTTCTTCGCGGGAGCGGCCTTCTTGGCCGCGGTCTTCTTCCCCGCCGGCCCGGCCTTCCCCGCCGGCCCCGTCTTCTCCGCCGCTTCCGTCTTCTCCGCCGTCCCCTTCGTCTTCGCCGGGGCCTTCCCCCGCAGCCGGGTGACGGACGCGCCGGCCCCCTCCTCCTCGTCCCCGCCGCGCTCCTGCCGCGCTGCCCGCACGCTGTCCTCCAGGGCCGCCATCAGGTCGATGACCTTGCCGCCGCGCCGGGGGCCCTCCGAGGGCACGGCCGGCTCACCGCCCTCCAGCTTCGCGCTGACCAGCTCCTCGACCGCGTCCCGGTAGTCGTCGTGCAGCTCGCCCTGGTCCAGCTCGCCGAGGGAGTCCATCAGGGTCTCGGCGAGGGTGAGTTCGTTCTCCCGGATCTGGACGTTCTCCTTGGGCGCGAGGCCGGCCGGGGAGCGGATCTGGTCCGGCCACAGCAGCGCGTGCATCACGATCGCGTCGTCGTGCACCCGCAGCATGGCCAGCGTCTCGCGGTTGCGCAGCGCGACCTTTCCGATGGCCACCTTCTGGTGGTGCACCAGCGCGTCCCGCAGCAGGACGTACGGCTTGGCGGCGGACGGGCCGTTCGCACCGAGGTAGTACGCCTTGTCCATCTGCAGCGGGTCGATGTCGGAGGCATCGACGAACGCGAGGATGGTCAGCGTCTTGGCGGTGGGCAGCGGCAGCGAGGCCAGGTCGGCGTCGGTGAGCGGGACGATCATGTCGGAGGCGGCCTGGTACCCCTTGCCGATCTCGTCCTGGGACACCTCCTCGCCGTCCAGCTCGCACACCTTGCGGTAGCGGATGCGGCCGCCGTCCTTCTCGTGGATCTGGACGAAGGAGACCGCGGCGGCGCCGTCCGTCGCGCTGTACATCTTCACCGGGATGCTGACCAGGCCGAAGGAGATCGACCCGTTCCAGATGGATCTCATACGTGCGTCCCTTAGCGTCGCCCGTTATGTCACGATTCGTGGGACTCTCAGGGTATGCCGATCACCGAGATCGAGGGACGCCGGCTGACGGTCACCCGCCTGGACAAGGTGCTCTACCCGGCCACCGGGACCACGAAGGGCGAGGTGCTGCACTACTACGCGCAGACCGCGGGCGCGATGCTCGCGCACCTCTACGACCGCCCGGTCTCCTTCCTGCGGTACCCGGACGGCCCGGACGGCGAGACGTTCTTCACCAAGAACGTGCCCCCCGGTACGCCCGCCTGGGTGAAGACCGTCGATCTGACCCGCCGGAGCGGCAAGACCGGCCGCCAGGTGGTGCTCCAGGACACCGCGTCCCTGATGTGGGCGGCCAACCTCGTCGTCGAGCTGCACACCCCGCAGTGGCGCAAGGACGACCCGGGCGTGGCCGACCGGCTGGTGCTGGACCTGGACCCCGGCGCGCCGGCCACGATCGTCGACTGCTGCGCGGTCGCCGGGTGGCTGCGCGAACGGCTGTCGGCCGACGGCCTCCACGTGTACGCCAAGACCTCCGGCTCCAAGGGACTGCACCTGCTCGTGCCGATCGAGCCCACCCCGTCGGACGACGTCACCGCGTACGCCAAGGGCATCGCGGTGGAGGCGGAGCACGAACTGCCCGAGCAGGTGGTGCACCGGATGACCAAGGCGCTGCGGCCCGGCAAGGTGTTCATCGACTTCAGCCAGAACAGCGCGGCGAAGACCACGGCCACGCCGTACACCGTGCGCGCACGCGCCGAGCCGACCGTCTCCACGCCGGTGACCTGGGACGAGATCGACGGCTGTACGGACCCCGCCGACCTGCACTTCCTCATCGACGACATCGCGGAGCGGCGCGAGCGGTACGGCGATCTGCTCGGCCCGCTGATCAACCTCAACCGGGCGAAGCGGCTGCCGCACGCGAAGCGGTGAGGCGCGCACCGGCTGCCGACCGCCGGTTGCCGACTGCGGACTGTCGACTGCCGCGGGATCAGTCCAGCCGCGTCAGATCCGGCCGCAGCCGGTGCCAGGTCGGGTGGCGCAGCCGGCCCGCCGCCGTCCAGCCGGAGTAGCCGACCTCGGCCACCAGCCGCGGTTCCACCCAACGGGCACCCGGCACCTCGACCGGCTCCGTGAACGGCGAGGTGTCGCGCGCGAGGATCTCGAAGTACCGGGCCAGCTCCCGCCGTTCGTGGTCGGAGAGGCCGGAGCCGACCGAACCGGCGTACCGCAGCACTCCGTCCGCCTCCTCGATCCCCGCGAGCACCGACCCGGGCAGCCCGGCGATCCCGCCGCGCCCCTCGCCCCAGCCGCCGATGACGACGTCGAGGGTGCGCACATGCTTCGTCTTGCGCCAGTCGGCGGACCGGACGCCCGAGGTGTAGACGGAGCCGAGCCGCTTGGCGAGCACGCCTTCCAGACCGTTGCGCAGCGTCGTCTCCCACACCTCGGCACCCTTCCCCACGACGTGTCCGGGAGCCGACCACTCCGGCGCCGCGAGTTCCAGGCCCGCCAGCGCCGCCCTGCGCTCCTCGTACGGGGCGTCCAGCAGCGGCCGCCCGTCCAGGTACAGCACGTCGAAGAGGACGAGGTGGACGGGGTGGTCGGTCAGCAGCCGGGCGGTGCGGCGCGCGTCCGCGACGTTCATCCGGCGCTGGAGCCGCCCGAAGTCGGGCCGGCCCTCCGCGTCGAGCACGACGACCTCGCCGTCCAGAACGGCGGACCGGCCGCGCAGCGCGTCGCCGAGGGCGGTGAGCTCGGGGTAGGTCCGGCTGGCGTCGTTGCCCGCGCGGGTGACGAGCCGCACGGACCCGTCCCCCGGCACGTGCGCGAGGATGCGCACCCCGTCCCACTTCACCTCGTACGCCCAGGCCGGGTCGGCGCCGTCGGCGGGCAGCGGACCCGGCGTGGCGAGCATGGGCCTGAGCCCGGTCGTCGGAGGTGTGGCCATACCTCCGATGATCAGCGGTCGGGCCGACCCTCGCGACCGCGGCCGGGCTTCGCCGGCGGCCCACCGCCGTAGGGGTTCGCGCCGGCCCCCGACTGCCCCACCGCGTGGGTCGCTCGCGCAGTTCCCCGCGCCCCTTCAGGGGCGCGGGGAACTGCGCGAACCCCTGCGGCGGTCAGCCGCTGAGCTGTTTACGCGCCGCCTGCAAGGCTTCCGCGAGCAGGTCCGCGCCCTCCTCCGCCTCCGCGACGGTCAGCGAGAGCGGGGGTGCGATGCGCAGGGCCGCGCCGTTCAGGCCGCCCTTGCCGATGAGCAGGCCGCGTTCCCGCGCGGCCTCCGCGACGGCCGCGGCCGCCCGCGGCGACGGCTCGTCCGTGCCCGGTTCGACCAGCTCGATGCCGATCATCAGGCCGCGCCCGCGGACCTCGCGCACGATGTCCAGCCCCGCGGCCACCGCCCGCAGCCGCTCGATGAGCAGGCCGCCGACGCGCCGGGCGTTGCCCTGGAGGTCGTGTTCGAGGAGGTAGGTGAGGTTGGCGAGGCCCGCCGCCATGGTGACCGGGCTGCCGCCGAAGGTGGAGATGGAGTTGGCGTCCAGGCAGTTCATGACCTCCGCGCGGGCGACCACGCCGCCGATGGACATGCCGTTGCCGATGCCCTTGGCGAAGGTCAGCAGGTCGGGCGGGCCGCTCGTGCCGTGCGCCTGCCAGCCCCAGAAGTGCTCACCCGTACGGCCCCAGCCGGTCTGCACCTCGTCGCTGATCCAGAGGATGCCGTGCTCGGCCAGTACCTCGCGGAAGGCCGCGTACAGGCCGTCGGGCGGCGACGTGAAGCCGCCGACGCCCTGAATGGGCTCGGCGATCAGCGCGGCCACGCCGCCCGCCGTCTGCTGGAGCATGTCCTTCAGGTCCGCGACGCACGCCTCGATGTACTGGGCGTCCGTGAGGTGCGCGTACGGGCCGCGGCTGCGGACGCCACCGTGCACCCACAGCGTCTGCAGCGGCGAGAGGCTGGTCGGCGACCAACTCTGGTTACCGGTGATGCCGACGGCCGAGAAGGACCGGCCGTGGTAGCTGTTGCGCATCGCCAGGATCTGATTCGAGCGGCGGTACGTGGTCGCCAGCAGCAGCGCCGCGTCGTTGGCCTCCGTACCGGAGGTGGTGAAGAAGACCCGCGCGTCGGGGATGCCGGAGAGCGCCGCGATCCGCTCCGCCAGCTCCACCATCGGGCGGGACAGGTAGAGCGTCGAGGTGTGGATGATCCGCCCGGCCTGCTCGGCGACGGCCTTGGTGACCTCGGGCAGTGCGTGTGCGGTCATCGTGGTGAGGATGCCGCCGAAGAAGTCGAGGTAGCGGTTGCCCGCGGAGTCCCAGACGTGCCGGCCCTCGCCGTGCGTCAGCTCGATGGGACGGTCGTAGAGCAGGGTCAGCCACTCGGGCAGGACGGAGCGGTGCCGGGCGTGCAGATGGGCGGCGTCGTCGGCGTAGTGGGTCACGGCTGCACCAGCCCCTCGTACGCGTCGGGGCGGCGGTCCCGGTAGAACGCCCACTGCTGCCGGACCTCGTCGATGAGCCCGAAGTCCAGGTCGCGGACGACCAGTTCCTCCTTGCTGTCGCTGGCCACGTCGCCGACGAACTGCCCGCGCGGGTCGACGAAGTAGCTGGTGCCGTAGAAGTCGTTGTCGCCGTACTCCTCGACGCCGACGCGGTTGATCGCGGCGACGAAGTACTCGTTGGCGACCGCGGCGGCGGGCTGCTCCAGCTGCCACAGGTAGGCGGAGAGGCCCCGGGAGGTGGCGGAGGGGTTGTAGACGAGCTGGGCGCCGTTCAGACCGAGCTGCCGCCAGCCCTCGGGGAAGTGCCGGTCGTAGCAGATGTAGACGCCGACCTTGCCCACCGCGGTGTCGAACACCGGCCAGCCCTTGTTGCCCGGTTTGAAGTAGTACTTCTCCCAGAACCCCTTGACCTGCGGGATGTGGTGCTTGCGGTACGTGCCGAGGACCGTGCCGTCGGCATCGATGACGGCCGCGGTGTTGTAGTAGAAGCCGGCCTGCTCGACCTCGAAGACCGGGACGACGATGACCATGCCGGTCTCGCGGGCCAGCTCCTGCATCCGGCGGACGGTCGGGCCGTCGGGCACCGGCTCGGCCCAGCGGTAGTGCTCCGGCTCCTGGACCTGGCAGAAGTACGGGGCGTTGAAGACTTCCTGGAAGCCGATCACCTTCGCGCCCTGGGCGGCCGCCGCGCGGGCGTGCTCCTCATGCTTGGCGATCATCGACTCGGTATCACCGGTCCAGGTCGCCTGCACCAGTGCGGCACGTACAACATCGGCCATGAGCTGCTCCTTTGCCAGGGCGTCAGACAACCGGTCCATGTGTGCTCTACGCGTGTGGAGGTGACCGTAGGCCGCGATGTGCACCCTGGCAAGACCATCTCTGCCGTGCCGCGCGGCCGATTCCACGCCGCCGGGAACTGCTGTACGAAGCGGCTGTGAGCTGTGGTGCGGGCGGGTCAGTGGGCACCGGTGAGGCGGTCGGGGACGCCGGCCATCCGCAGCGCGTGGACCAGATCGCGGTAGCGGTTCGGCGCGCCCTCCTCGGCCGCCTCCAGCAGCAGCGGCAGCAGGATCTCGGGCACGTCCGTGGCGTCCGCCAGGCCCGCGGCCTCCTGCGCCGTACGGGTGCGGACCAGCGCGGCCAGCAGATCCCGCGCCCCGTCCCGGCACCCGCCGTCCAGCAGCGCCTGCGCGGCGCTCGCCACCTCGGCGACCGGCCGGGCCACGCCCTGCCGGAGCAGGCTCGCACAGTCCTTGCCCCGCCCCGCGGCGGCCAGCGCGCCGGCCGCGGCGGCGAGCGGGACCGGCGGCAGACAGGCCACCTCCCACAGGAGGGTGGGCACATCGGCGGCGAGACCGCAGCGTTCCAGCTCATCGGCGATGAACGGCAGTTCCTCGGCGGGGCGGCGGGCCGCGGCACACAGGACGGCGTGCGCCTCACCGCCCCGCCCGGCGGCCCGCAGCTCCGCGAGGTGCGTCACGGCGGTGGTCACGGCCTGCTGCGCATGGGGCAGGAGGGGCGGCGGAGGCACCTGACCGGTACCAGACCCGCGCGCCTCCCCGGCCCGCTCCTTGGCGGATTTCCGCTCCTGGCCTCTCTCCCGGTCGCCGTCCCGAGCGTTCTCCCGGTCACCGTCCCGGGCGTCGTCCCGGGCATCGGCGAAGGCCCACTCCGCCACGGCCTTCGCCGCCACCGAGTCCGCCACCGGGTCCGTCACCGAGTCCGCCGCCGGTTCCGCCACCAGCTCCGCCGGCTCGTGCGGCGCGAGGTGACCCACCACGAGCGGCGGCCCCTCCGCCCACTCATTGCCCTCGATGCGCAACTGAAGCTCCTGCACACGGGCGTGCGCACGCGCCATGTCGTCGGCGGCCCAGGCGAGTTCATAGGTCAGCGCGTCCGCCTCCGTACCGGGCTCCGCGTGCTCGAGATCGGCGCGCAGGGCGTGCTCGCGGCGGGTGGCTTCGCGCAGTTCGCCGAGCGTCGCGTCGAGGCGGTCGCGGAGCTCCGCCGGACCGGTCAGCGCGTCGTACGCGGCGACCGCCGCACCGTGCAGCTGCCGGGCACACGCCCCGGCCTCCGCCGCCGCCTGCGTGCCGCACCGCCCGGACAGGTCGTGGAGCAGCGACTCGACCACGTCCCAGGGCGGCACCTCACGCCCCTCCAGACAGGCCCGCACCCCCGCGGGGTCGCGCTGCAGGAAGACGCCGTACCAGCCCTCCGCCTCGTCCAGCGCCTCCGTCAGGCCGCGCAGGAAGTGCGCGAACTCGCCTAAGGGATCCCGCAGTTGCTCCTCTGCCATTTGCTGTCCTCTCCCCCCATGGTCACCGTGCGCTGCCGCACCGGTCCCTTGGTTGCACATCAGCAATGCACCGCCCCGTCTGTCACGGAACGACTACAGGGAGTTTTCCACCCCTGCGGGGGCGAGGGTTCCGCGATCGCGGAACAACGGCGTGATCAGCACGGAAGACAGCAAAACTTGCAAGTTTGCCTGTCGAGTTTTTACGGTGGCGCCATGCCGACCAAAGGGACAGCGCAAGAGCAGCTCGTCACGGACCTCAGCGCGGCCGTCGGCCTGCTGATGCGCCGGCTGCGCGCCGAGTCACCGAACGGCGGGCTCACGCCCACGCAGCGCGCGGTCTGTGCCCGGCTGGACAGTGACGGGCCCGCCACCACCGCGGCGCTGGCCCGGGCCGAGCTGGTGCGCCCGCAGTCGATGCGGGTGACGCTGGCCGCCCTGGAGGAGCGCGGCATCGTCGCGCGGAGCCCGCACCCCACCGACGGCCGGCAGGCCGTCCTCGCACTCACCGACGAGGGCCGGCGGGTACTGGCCGACGTCCGGCGCGCCAAGCAGAACTGGCTCACCGCGGCCATCGGCGAGCACACCACCCCCGAGGAACGGCGCGTACTGGCCGAGGCCGCCGCGCTGCTGAAACGACTGACGGAGCACTGAACCATGACCGCCACCACGCTCGACCCGAAGACCGCGCTGGTCCTGATCGACCTGCAGAAGGGCATCACCGCGCTGCCCACGGCCCACCCCGCCGCCGAGGTCGTCGCGCAGGGCACGCGGCTGGCCGCCGCGTTCCGCGCGCGGCCTGCCGGTCGTGCTGGTGAACGTCACCGGCGGCGCGCCCGGCCGCACCGAGGGCCCGGCCCCCGCCGGCAACCCGCCCGCCGACTGGGCCGAGCTGGTCCCCGAGCTCGACCGGCAGCCGTCGGACCTCCTCGTCACGAAGAAGACCTGGGGCGCCTTCCATGGCACGGCGCTGGACATGGAGCTGCGCCGCCTCGGCGTCACGCAGATCGTGCTCGGCGGCATCGCGACCAGCATCGGCGTGGAGTCCACGGCACGCAGCGCGTACGAGCACGGCTACCACGTGACGGTCGCGACGGACGCCGTGACGGACATGGACGCCGACGCACACCGCAACAGCATCGAGAAGATCTTCCCGCGACTGGGCGAGACCGACACCACCGAGGCAGTCCTCAAGCTTCTGGGCTGATCACCCGGTCGGCCTGAAGGCCGGTCTCACGCCCCCGCCCGCAGCCGCGGCCACTTCTCGTACCAGCGGAGGTCGTCCTCCAGTTGGGAGGCGAGGGAGACCAGCCGGGGCTCGCCGCCCTCGGGGCCCAGCAGTTGGGCGCCGAGCGGCAGTCCGGCCGAGCTGAAGCCCGCGGGCACGCTGACGCCCGGCCAGCCGAGCACGTTCCACGGCCAGGCGTACGGGCAGGCCGCGATCATCGCCCGGTCGGTGCGCCAGCCGTTCATCGCCGCGAGCGTGCCGATCCGCGGTGGCGGCGTGGCCGTGGTCGGGGTCAGCACGACGTCGTACCGGCCGAACACCGCGCCCACGCGCTTCTGCTGGCGTGCCTCGGCGGCCCGCGCGAGGCGCAGCGCGCGCCCGCTCAGCAGCCGGCCCAGCCGCGCGGCGTCCCGGGTCCTGCGGTCCAGCAGCGAGCGGTCCGGCACCCGTTCGGTCCACTCCCGTACGCCCGTGGTCGCGCGCGGCACGAAGGACAGGCCGATCAGCCCGTAGTCCGGCTCGGCCTCCTCGACGAAGTGGCCGAGGCGGGCGAGGGTGCGGGCGAGGTCCATGACGGCGGCGCGTACTTCGGGGTGGAGCGGGCGCGGCGTTCCGGTCCAGGCGGCCTTCCAGGACAGCGCGATGCGCAGCCGTCCCGGGTCCCGGCCGACCGCGTCGCGGACCGCGACCGGCGCCGGGCGGTGCAGATCGTGCCGGTGGCTGCCGCTGGAGACCTCCAGGAGCAGCGCCGCGTCCTCGACCGTGCGGGCCAGCGGCCCTATGCCGGTGATGCCCTGGAACGCCTCCGGCTCCGGCCAGGTGGAGATGCGGCCGCGCTGCGGCTTGATGCCGACCAGATGCGTCCAGGCCGCGGGGATGCGGACCGAGCCCGCGCCGTCCGTGCCGAGCGCGGCGGGGACGAGTCCGGCGGCGACCGCGGCGGCCGAGCCGCCCGAGGAGCCGCCCGGGGTGTGCGCCGGGCTCCAGGGATTACGGGTGTCGCCGAAGGCCGGGCCCTCGGTGAACGGCCACTGGCCCAGTTCGCAGGCGTTGGTCTTGCCGACCACGATCGCGCCGGCCGCACGCAGCCGCCGTACCACTTCGGAGTCCTCGGTTTTGGGCGGGAAGGTGCCCACGCAGCCGAACGCGGTGGGCTCGCCCGCCACATCGGTGTCGTCCTTCACCGCGACCGGCACGCCGAGCAGCGGCAGCCGCTCCCCCGCCGCGAGCCTGCGGTCGGCGGCCTCGGCCTCGGCGAGCGCCGCCTCGGTCCGCACGAGCCGGAAGGCGTTGACGGTCCCCCTGGTCTCCTCGATGCGCTCCAGCGACCGCCCGACCAGTTCGGCCGCTGTGGTGTCGCCGTCGCGCAACGCTCTGGCCTGTTCGGCCAGTCCCTCGAACCTGTCCCCCACTGCCGCCGCCTCTCGCACTGACGTTCCGTTCCGACGGAGAAGCGCAGCGTAACCATGTGCGCGAGTCGGCATCAACCGCCTCCGGGCCCCTGCGGGGCACCGGAGACGGCTGTTCCGTATACGGTCAGCGGGAGTTCGCGTGGCCCTCGGGCCGGACGACCATGGCCGAACCGCCGCCGCGGCGGACCTTCTCGGCGGCCGCGAGCCAGCGCCCGTCCTTCAGCCGCTGGACGCCGGTGGCCGCGCCGATCTCGGGGTTTTCCTTGAACGCGTGGCCGAGCGCCTCCAGTTCCTTGCGCAGCTTGCTGTCGTACAGCCCGGGCTCCAGCTCGGTCTGCGCGGCGTTGCGCTGGCTGGCGCGCGGCGCGGCGATGGCGTCGACGAGCGGCAGGCCGCGGTCGAGGTGGCCGAGAAGCGTCTGCAGAACTGTCGTGATGATGGTGGCTCCGCCGGGCGAGCCGACGGCCATGACCGGCTTGCCGTGGTCGAGGACGATGGTCGGCGACATGGAGGAACGGGGGCGCTTGGCGGGTCCCGGGAGGTTCGGGTCGGGGACGCCGGGGGCCGCCGGGGCGAAGGAGAAGTCCGTCAGCTCGTTGTTGAGGAGGAAGCCGCGGTTGGGGACGGTGATGCCGCTGCCGCCGGTCTGCTCGATGGTGAGGGTGTAGGCGACGACGTTGCCCCACTTGTCGGCGGCGGTGAGGTGGGTGGTGCTGTCGCCCTCGTACGTCGTCGGCGCCGCCTTGTCACCGGCCGCGCAGGGCTTCGGGTGACGCGGATCGCCGGGCGCGACCGGGCTCTTGAGCACCGCGTCGCCCTTGATCAGGCAGGTCCGTGAGTCGGCGAACTTCTGCGAGGTCAGTTCCTTGGTGGGCACCTGCTGCGCGGCCGGGTCGCCGACCCAGCGGCCGCGGTCCGCGAAGGCGATGCGGCTGGCCTCGATGTAGCGGTGCAGGTACTGCTTCTCGCTCAGCTTCGCTACGTCGTAGTTCTCCAGGATGTTGAGCGCCTCGGCGACGCTCGTGCCGCCGGAGGAGGACGGCGCCATGCCGTAGACGTCCAGGCCGCGGTACTTCGTCTTCGTCGGCGCCTGGTCCCTGGTCTCGTACGCGTCGAGGTCGGCCGCGGTGAGGTCGCCGGGCCGCACCTTGCGGGTGGCACCTTCCCGTACGGGCGGCTGCTCGACGGTACGGACGATGTCCTCGCCCAGCCGTCCGCGGTACAGCGCGTCCACGCCCTTCGTCGCCAACTCGTCGTAGGTACGCGCGAGATCGGGGTTGTGCATCGTGGAGCCGACGACCGGGAGCTGCCCGCCGGGCAGGAACAGCTCCGCGCTGGCGGGGAAGTCGCGGAACCGGTCGGCGTTGTCCGCGGTCTGCTTCCGGAAGGTCTCGTCGACGGTGAAGCCGTCGCGGGCGATGCGGGTGGCGGGCGCGAGGACCTGGCCGAGGGAGCGGCTGCCCCACTTGTCCAGCGCCTTGTCCCAGGTGGCGGGGGTGCCGGGGGTGCCGACACTGAGGCCGCTGGTGACGGCCTCGCTGAACGGGACCGGCTTGCCGTTCTCCAGGAAGAGGTCCTTGTCCGCGGTCAGCGGCGCGGTCTCGCGGCCGTCGATCGTCTGCACGGAGCGCTTCTTGGCGTTGTAGTAGACGAAGTAGCCGCCGCCTCCGACGCCGGCGGAGTACGGCTCGGTGACGCCCAGCGCCGCCGCGGTGGCGACCGCCGCGTCCACGGCGTTGCCGCCCTTCTTCAGCACCTCGATGCCGGCCGCCGAGGCGTCGGGGTCGACGCTGGAGACCGCGCCGCCGGAGCCCACGGCGACCGGCGACTTGGGCGGCGCTTCGGTCGCGGGAGCCGCGGGGGCCGCCGCGGGCCGGGCACTGGCCGGTACGGAGGCCAGCGAGCCGGCCAGCGCGGCCGTCACGGCCAGCACCGACAGGCGTCGGACATGCGTCATCTCTGCCATCCCTCCATCGAGTTCGCGCCAGAAGCCGGAGCCTACCTGCGGCTCTTCAGGGGCGACAGAGCGCCGAAGGGCCGCCGCCACGAGATCTTTACCCTTGCGTAACCTACCGACGGGTTACTTCCGGTAACCAATTCGTCCTACTCTCCAGTCACTTCGGTACCGGTGCCACCGGTCACTCTCCCTCGCCCCCTCCTCTCCCCCACACCGCGACCTGGAGCAGTAGATGACGCCCTCCCGTACGACGCTGCGCGCCGCGATCGGTACCGTCTCCGCGGCCGTTCTGGCCACCACCCTCACGGCCACGGCCCCCGTCGCGCAGGCGGCCCCGGCCGCCGCCACCGCCCCCGCGTCCGTGAAGTTCGTGGACATCGAGGGCGACGGCGGGATCACGCTCAAGGCGAATGTCTTTACCCCCGGCGACGCCGACGGCAGCAGGAAGTACCCGGTGATCGTGCTGCCGACCAGCTGGGGAATGCCGCAGGTCGAGTACGTCGCGCAGGCCAAGAAGCTGGCGGACTCCGGGTACATCGTCGTCGGGTACAACTCGCGCGGCTTCTGGCAGTCCGGCGGGAACATCGAGACGGCGGGTCCGCAGGACGTCGCCGACGCGCGCAAGGTCGTCGACTGGGCGCTCGCCAACACCCCGGCCGACCCGGACAAGGTCGGCATGGGCGGGGTGAGTTACGGCGCCGGGATCAGCCTGCTGGCCTCGGCGTTCGATCCCCGTATCAAGGCGGTCGCGGCGCTCAGCGGGTGGGCCGACCTGATCGACTCCATCTACAGCGGCCGCACGCAGCACGCGCAGGCCGCCGGGCTGCTGGCGGGCGCGGGCGAGCTCACCGGGCGGCCCAGCGCCGAGCTCCGGACCATCATGAAGGACTTCCTCGGGTCCAACCTGGACAAGGAGGACGAGATGATCGCGTGGGGGAAGAAGCGTTCCCCTGCCGCGTACGTCGACAGGATCAATGCCAATGGTGCGGCCATCATGCTGGGCAACGCCTGGGGCGACTCGATCTTCCCGCCGAACCAGTACGCCGACTTCTTCGAGAAGCTGAAGGGCCCCAAGCGGCTGGAGTTCCGGCCCGGCGACCACGCCACCGCCGAGGCCACGGGCCTGCTCGGGCTGCCCAACGACACCTGGACCGACACCAAGCGCTGGTTCGACCACTACCTCAAGGGCGCCGACAACGGCGTCGACCGCGAGTCCCCGGTCCTGCTCAAGTCCCGCTCCACCGGCGCGTACGAGGGGTACGCGAGCTGGAAGGACGTGCCCTCCGACGAGCGGCGCATCCCGCTGAACAGCACGCGCGAGATCGCCACGAACCGCGACTCCGGGGCGAACGGCGGCACGATCTTCCTCTCCAGCCTGCTGGACCAGTTCTTCAAGGTCCCGCCGATGGCGTCGGTACCGCTGCTGCCCCGCTCGGCCGCGGCCGTCTGGCAGTCCGAGCGGTACGAGACGCAAGCGAGGGTGCGCGGCACGGCGAAGGTGCACACCACGGTCACCAGCACCGCCGGGAGCGGCACCGCCGTCGCCTACCTCTACGACGTCGGCCCGCTCGGCACCGGGAAGCTGGTCACCCACGCGCCGTTCACCTTCCACGGCAAGCAGCCGGGCGAGCCGTTCGGCGTGGACCTGGACCTGTTCTCCACGGCGTACGACGTGCCGGCCGGGCACCGGCTCGCGGTGGTGGTGGACTCCGTCGACCCGCTCTACATCGAGCACAACCCGGACGGCGCGAAGCTCACCTTCTCCTCGCCGGCCGACGACCCGTCGTGGGTCTCGGTACCGGTACGGGACTGACCCCGGCCGGGAGGGCGCCGTCACAGCGGGGGATTCCCCGGCATCAGGTTCCCCGGCTCGGCGGCGCCCACCTCGCCCTCGACCTTCGGGTTGCGCCGCTGCCGCCGGCCGATCCAGTGGGCGAACCAGGACAGCAGCATGCACATCCCGATGTAGATCGGCGAGATGACCAGGACGACGGGGATGAACGGCAGGTCGTAGTCGAGGTTGGAGGCGATCAGCCGGCCCGCGTGCAGGAACTCCTCGTAGGTGATGAGGAAGCCGAGGGAGGTGTCCTTCAGCGCGACGACGAGCTGGCTGATGATCGTGGGCAGCATCGCGCGGACCGCCTGCGGTACCAGTACGTGCGTCATGACCTGCGTCTTGCGCATGCCCAGCGCGTACGCCGCCTCGTGCTGGCCGCGCTCGACGGCGTGCACGCCGGTGCGGAAGACCTCTGCGAGCACCGAGCCGTTGTAGAGCGTCAGGCCGACGACCAGCGCGGTCAGCGGCTCGGCCCGCAGCGCCACATAGATGAAGAAGATCATCACCAGTACGGGCATGGCGCGGAAGAACTCCACCAGGAGGGTGCACACCCAGCGGACCGGCCGGTGCCAGGAGAGCCGGCCGGCAGCCAGCACCGCGCCCAGCGCCAGGGAGAGCACCGCCGCGATCGCGAACGCCTTGAGCGTATTGCCCAGGCCCCGCAGCAGCAGCTCCTGGATGCCCTGGTACTCGAAGGGCGTCCACTTCCGGGCGCTGAACTGGCCGGTGTCGATCAGGAGATACACCGCCCAGGCGAGGACGGCGAGGATGGCAAGCGTCGCCACCACGCCGTAGAGGCGGTGCCGGCTCCGGGTTCTCGGTCCGGGGACGTCGTAGAGGGCGGTGCCGGTCATCGGGCGACTCCCCAGCGCTTCTCCAGCACGTTGAACAGCGCGCTGATGGTCAGGGTCACGATCAGGTAGCCGACGGCGATCCAGATGAAGGACCAGATGATGCTGTAGCCCAGCTCGTTGAGCGTCTTGTACGTGCCGAGCAGCTCGACGACGCTGAAGGAGCCGGCGATCGCGGAGTTCTTGGCCAGCGCGATCAGCGTGGAGCCGACGGGCGGGATGACCGTACGGAACGCCTGTGGCAGCACCACCGTGCCCAGCGTCTGCGCGAACGTCATCCCGAGGCTGCGGGCCGCCTCGCCCTGGCCCACCGGCACGGTGTTGATGCCCGAGCGCACCGCCTCGCAGATGAACGCCGAGGTGTAGCAGCCGAGCGCCAGGATCGCGAAGACATCGAAGGGCAGTACCAGGCCGAACCGCGGCAGGCCGAGCAGGACCGCGAAGAACAGCAGGGTGAGCGGGGTGTTGCGGAGCACCGTCACCCACACCGTGCCGAAGGCGCGCAGCGAGCCGACCGGTGCGACCCGGAAGCCCGCCATGATCACGCCGAGTCCGAGGGCGAGCAGCGAGGCGAAGACGGTGAGCTCGACGGTGCCGAGCAGGCCCTTGCCGTAGAGGGACCAGTTATGGGTCAGTACATCCATGGGTGTCGGGGGCTCCCTCAGCTCACCTGTAGCGGTCGATCCTGGGCGGCTTCGGCGCGGGTACTCCGGACAGCCCGAGGGTGGCGTCGTACGCCTTCTTCCAGTTGCCGTTCTTCTCGGCCGCTTCGAGCGCATCGTCCAGCGCGAAGCGCAGCGCGGGGTCCTTGAGGGGCAGGCCGACGCCGTACGGCTCCTCGGAGAAGGGCTTGCCGACGAGCTTCAGCTCGTCGGGTGCCTTGGCGGCGTAGCCGAGCAGGATCGCGTCGTCGGTGGTGACCGCGTCGACCTGGAAGGTGAGCAGGTTGTCGACGCAGACGGAGTAGGTGTCGTAGGCGACGAGCACGGCCCTGGGGTAGTCGGCCTTGATCCGCTGGTACGGGGTGGAGCCTGCGGCGGAGCAGACCCGCTTGCCCGCCAGGTCCTTGGGGCCCCTGATGTCCTGCTCGTCCTTGCGCACCAGCAGGCTCTGGCCCGCCATGTAGTACGGGCCCGCGAAGCCGACCTGCTTCTTGCGCAGGTCGTTGATGGTGTAGGTGCCGACGTAGTAGTCGATCTGGCCGTTCTGCACGGCCGTCTCGCGGTTGGCCGAGGCGATCGTCTTGTAGGTCAGCGACTTGGGGTCGAAACCGAGTGCGGCGGAGAGCATCTTGGCGATCTCGATGTCGAAGCCGCGGTACGCACCGGAGGAGGGGTCGCGTTCGCCCAGGTACGGCTGGTCCTCCTTGACGCCGACGACCAGGTGGCCGCGGCGCTTCGCCTGCTGCCAGGTGGGCGAGTCGGGGAGCTGGAAGCGGGTCTGCACCTGGTACTTGGGGAGCTCGTCGCCGCGCGGGCCCTTGGCGGGCGGGCTGCCGGGCTTGCCGCAGGCACCGGCGAGGAGGGCCAGTACGGCGAAAAGATGGGCCGCCGCGGCCCGTCGGATCTGCTTCACTGCCGGCCCCCGCTCAGTGCTTGAGGATCTTGGAGAGGAAGTCCTTGGCGCGGTCGCTCTCCGGGTGGGTGAAGAACTGCTCGGGGGTGCGGTCCTCCACGATCGCCCCGTCCGCCATGAAAACCACGCGGTTGGCGGCGGACCGGGCGAAGCCCATCTCGTGGGTGACCACGACCATCGTCATGCCCTCCTGGGCGAGCTGCCGCATGACCTCCAGCACCTCGTTGATCATCTCCGGGTCGAGCGCCGAGGTGGGCTCGTCGAAGAGGAGCGCCTTGGGTTCCATGGCCAGCGCGCGGGCGATGGCCACGCGCTGCTGCTGACCACCGGAGAGCTGGGCCGGGTACTTGTCGGCCTGTGAGGCGAGGCCGACCCGGTCCAGGAGTTCGCGGGCCCGCCGCTCGGCCGCCTCCTTCCCGCTCCTGCGGACCTTCAGCGGCGCGAGCGTGATGTTGGCCAGCACGGTCTTGTGCGCGAAGAGGTTGAAGGACTGGAAGACCATGCCGACGTCGGCGCGCAGCCGGGCCAGCTCGCGGCCCTCCTCGGGGAGCGGGTGGCCGTCCAGCGTGATGGAGCCGGAGTGGATCGGTTCGAGGCGGTTGATCGTCCGGCAGAGGGTCGACTTGCCGGAGCCGGAGGGGCCGATGACGACGACCACCTCGCCGCGGCCGACGGTGAGGTCGATGTCCTGGAGGACGTGGAGCTTCCCGTAGTACTTGTTGACCCGGCGCATTTCGATCAGCGCGTCACCGGCCATATGCAGCCCTGCTCACTCTCGTCCGGCACGTCCGTACAGCGGAGAGTTCGCAAACTACCCCAAATGCCCCCGGTTCGGCCCTCGGGGACACGCGGGGCCGCCGGTCCGGCGCGGCGAGCTCCCGGGCACTGCCGTGCCCACCCCCTAGGTACACATGGGACGCCTGCGTACCTAGCCTGTCGGGCATGGGTGAGCACCGGCCTGTCTTCCAGCGCATCGCCGACGACCTGCGGCGCCAGATCGACGAGGGCGTCCTCGCCGTCGGCGCCCGCATCCCCTCCCGCGCCGAGCTGAAGCGGGCGTACGAAGCCAGTGACCAGACCGTGGACCGCGCGGTGCGCATGCTGAAGGCGGCGGGGTACGCGGAAGGGCAGTTCGGGCGCGGGGTGTTCGTCGCGGACCGGGCGCCGCTGGGCATACTGCTGCGCTCCACGGGCGCCGTCGACTCGCCCTTCGCCGCGAGTATCACCCATGTGAATTGCCCGGAGGGCACGCCGTTGACGTGGGAGGCGACGTCCACGACCGAGCCGGCGACGGAGCCGGTGGCCCGGCGGCTGCGCATCGCGCCCGGCGACAGCGTGGTCTGTTCTCAGTACGAGTACCTCGCCGACCGCCGGCCCGTGCAGCTCGCGACGAGCTGGGAGCCGCTGGCGATCACCGAGGGCACGGACGTGGTGTTCCCGGAGCACGGCCCCTACGCGCGCCGCGGCGTGCGCGGGCGGATGGCGGCGATCGGCATCCGGGTGGTGCGCGCCGAGGAGCGGGTGAGCTCCCGGCCCGCCGCCAGCGCCGAGGCGGAGGCGCTCGGCTGCCCGCCGGGCAGCTGCGTCACGGTCGTGGAGCGCACGCACTTCGACGCGGACGGACGGGCGGTGGAGACCTCGGACATCGTCGTACGGGCCGACCGCTGGCAGCTGGCGTACGACATCGCGTTCGTGTGAGGTTTCGCGCGAGGGACCGCGCGAGGCACGCGCCCGGCCGCAGGTACGGCGCGGGCGCTCAGCTCTCCGCGACCTCCGCGTAGAGCTGGGAGAGCTCGGGCGCGCCGCTGTCCGCCCACTCCTGACCGGCCGTCACCACATCGATCTCGCGGCCCGAGGACAGCCGGACGACCGGCTCGCCACCGGGCCAGATCTTCCAGCGGGCCCCGCGCACCGTGCGCACCAGGACCGTTCCGAGGTAGAGGCCCGCGTCGTTGCCGAGCCACGGCACGATCTCCGGGTCCGACCGCCAGGCGGGCAGCAGCTGGTCCAGCGCCTCCAACGAGCCCACGGAGTCGTCCAGTTCCACTCCCGCGTTCGCGGCCTGCCCGCGCAGCAGCTCGCACTCCGACAGCAGATCGGCGATGCCCTCCGCGTCCTCGTCCCCCGGTGCCGGCGCCGCGGCGGAACGGACCACTTCCGGACGCTTGCGCCACTTGTCCAGGAAAGACATGTTCATGTAGTGCAGCGTCCCACTCCCGACCGGACGGCGGCCACAGGCGCGCGGCGCCCCGCGTCATCCGGTTGCCACAGCTCCCTTGACGCCCCCTTGCCGTCTCCTTACGTTCATGGCGCTTGTGTCTGATGGACCGGATCATGCTCATCCCCGTGGCGCACCCGCCACCGAAGGAGACGACTGATGCGCGTACGACAATGGGGCACAACCGTTCCGCTCGTTCTCGCTCTCACGGTCGCGGGCACCGCCGTCCCGGCCGTCGCCGACCAGCAAATCGCCTCGGAGCCGCAGCCGTTGGCGAGACTCTTCGACAACAAGGCGGTGAGCGACGACGCCAGATCCGGCGCGGCCGACTTCGACGGCGCCGGCAGCTCCCTGTCGGCGCAGGACCTCGCCGCGGCCGGCTGGACGCCCGGCCGGGCGCTGGACCTCGACGCGACCCGGCTGACCTGGCCGCGCACCGCGCCCGGCACGCCCGACAACGTACGGGCCAACGGCCAGGCCGTCCGGCTGGGCGGCACCGGCACCGCGCTGTCCTTCCTGGTCGCCGGGACCGGCGGGGACGCCACCGGCACCGGCACGGTCGAGTACATGGACGGCTCGCGCAGCACGTACGAGCTGACCGCGCCGGACTGGCGGACCGGCCCCCTCAGCACCAAGGCGGTGGCCCTGCCGCATCGGAACACCGCGGCCGGACAGCGCACGGAAACGGTTCGCCTGTACGCGGTGACGGTGCCGGTGCGCCCCGGCCGCCAGGTCCGCTCGGTCGTCCTCCCCAAGGACCCGGGTCCCGACCGCGACCTGCATGTCTTCGCCGCGGCGCTGCGCCGGGCCACGCCCGGCTGGACCGGCAGCTGGGCGGCCAGCAGCGCCGGGTACACCAAGGTCGGGCCGTGGCGGGACCAGACGCTGCGGCTGGTCGTGCACGCCGGGGCGGGCGGCCCGCGGGCGCGTATCCGGCTGGAGAACACCTTCGCCGCGACGCCGGTGGACATCGGCGCGGCCAGTGTCGCGGTGCAGGGGTCGGGCGCCGCGACGAAGGGCAAGCCGGTGGCGCTGACGTTCGGCGGGCGGTCCGGGACCAGCATCCCGGCCGGTGCCCAGGTCTTCAGCGATCCGGTGGACTTCACCGTCCCGGCGGACACCAATCTGCTGGTGAGCTTCCATCTGTCGGGGTCGGTGGCCGCGGCGCCGATCCACAAGGAGGCCATCCAGCGGTCGTACGTCAGCGCGACGGACAGCGGTGACCGTACGTCCGACACGGGCGGCGCGGCCTACACCGGGTCGCTGACCACCTGGCCGTTCCTGTCCGGTGTCGATGTCACCGGCGGGCCCGGCTCGATCGTGGCGCTGGGCGACTCGATCACCGACGGGGTGAAGTCGACGCAGGGCGCCAACCGGCGCTGGCCGGACACCCTGGCGCGGCGCTTCCAGAACCAGACCGCACTGCCCAAGTACGGCGTGATCAACCACGGCATCTCGGCGAACCGCATCGTCACCGACCGCTACAAGGGCGACGGAATCAGCACCGACACCGGCGGCGTGAGCGCCCAGCACCGGCTGGAGCGGGACGTGCTGGCCCAGACCTCGGCCCGTACGGTCGTGGTCTTCGAAGGCATCAACGACGTGCGCTCCGGCACCTCGGCGGCCGAGGTGATCGAGGGCCTGCGGAACATCGCGCGGCGGGCGCACGAGCGGGGCCTGCGGGTGGTGGCCGCGACGGTCGCGCCCTGCGAGGGCTATCCCGACTGCTACCCGGAGGTGGACCAGCGGCGGCAGGCCGTCAACGCCTTCATCCGGAACAGCGGCGGGACCGTGGACGCCGTACTGGACTTCGACGCGGTGATCCGCGACCCGGAGCGGCCGCAGCGGATGCTGCCGGCGTACGACAGCGGCGACCATCTGCACCCCGGCGACGAGGGGCTGAAGGCGCTCGCGGAGTCGGTGGAGCTGCGCAAGCTCGTGCCGTGACGCGGGACCGGCCGGGGCCGTGCGCCCCGGCCGGCGCGGCGCGTCACACGTCCAGGTCGACGACCACCGGCGCGTGGTCCGAGGCGCCCTTGCCCTTGCGCTGCTCGCGGTCGACGTAGGCGTCGGAGACCGCCTTGGCGAACGGCTCGTTGCCGTAGACCAGGTCGATGCGCATCCCGCGGTTCTTCGGGAAGCAGAGCTGGCGGTAGTCCCAGTACGTGAAGGGGTGGTCGTACTTCAGGGGGCGCGGCACGATGTCCGTCAGGCCCGCGCCGCGCAGGTCCGCGAGGGCGGCCCGCTCGGCGGGGGTGACATGCGTGGCGCCCTCGAAGGCGGCGGTGTCGTAGACGTCGTCGTCCGTCGGCGCGACGTTGTAATCCCCGAGGACCGCGAACGGGCGGTCGCCCGCCGCGTCGCCCGCGACCGCGGCCTTCAGCGCCTCGAACCACTGGAGCTTGTAGGCGTAGTGCGGGTGCTCGACCTCGCGGCCGTTCGGGACATACACCGACCAGACGCGGACCGGGCCGCAGGTGGCCGAGATGGCGCGCGGCTCGGCCACGCCGTCGTACGTCGGGTCACCGGGCAGGCCCTCGACCACATCCGCCAGGCCCACCTTGGACAGCACGGCCACGCCGTTCCACCGGCCCGTGGCGTGCACCGCCGCTTCGTACCCCAGCTCGCGCAGCTCGTCGAAGGGGAACTGCTCCTTGGAGCACTTGGCCTCCTGGATGCACAGCACGTCCGTGCCGGTGGTCTCCAGCCAGGCCAGCAGCCGGGGCAGGCGGGCGGTGATCGAATTGACGTTCCAGGTCGCGATGCGCATGAGTGCCAACCTACCGCCCGCCTGTGACAGTCGCCGTCCTCAGCCCAGCGCGGCCGCCTGACCAGGCGCGAGGCGGCCGTGATCGGTGCCGCCGAGCTGGCCGATCATGCGGTCGTAGATCGGCCGGGCATGCTCCTGGAGGAGGCTGTCGTGGATGTCGATGGCGTGCCGCGGCTCGACCTCGCGTACGTAGTCGATGACCTCCGCCACCTTGTTCCAGGGGGCGTGCACGGGCAGCAGGAGGGTGTCGACCGGACGGCCGGGGACGGTCAGCGCGTCGCCCGGGTGGAAAACCGTGCCGTCGACGAAGTAACCGACGTTGGTGATCCGCGGGATGTCGGGGTGGATCACGGCGTGCAGCTGCCCGTGCACCTCCACCTCGAAGCCGGCCGCGGTGAAGGTGTCGCCCTCGCCGACGGTGTGCACCCGGCCCGGGAACGCCGCCGAGATCTGCTCCGCGACCGAGCGCAGCGTCCAGATCTCGGCGGCCGGGTTGGCCTCCATGGCGGCCCGGAGCCGGTCCTCGGCGAAGTGGTCGGGGTGCTCGTGGGTGATCAGGATCGCGTCCGCGCCCACGGCCGCGTCCTGCTCGCTGAAGCCACCGGGGTCGATGACCAGCGTCCGGCCGTCCTTGGCCAGCCGGACGCAGGCGTGCGTCTTCTTGGTGAGTTCCAGTTCCATGACCCCATCCTGCCGCGCGGGGCGGCCCGGACCGGACAGGGCCCGGCCGGGGCCTGTGCTGCTCAGCCGGAGCTCACTGATCGCTGCCGGAGGACTGGGTGGAGTTGTCGGCGCACTGCTGGTTCTGCGGGGAGGCGAGGACGTTGACGTCCTGGACCGTGATCGGCACCAGGATGCCCACCAGTGATCCGACATTGACCTTCGCCGGCACCCCGAGGCACAGCTTGTTCAACGTGCCCTGGACCGCCCCGAACTGGCCGCTCAGGTGGCCGTGGGTCGTCGAGTTGCCGAACGCGGACGCCGCGCCGTTGCCGCTGAGACTGGTCGGGCCGTCGTCGAACGCGACGGCGCTGCCGGCTCCCCCGGCGATCGCCGCGGCGGCGAGACTGCAGGCGGTCATGGTGCTACGCAGGTACATGGCTCTCTCCACAGGATGACGCTGTGCCAAAGCCAGGAGTACATCCTGCGGCGCGGCGCGTGCACACCCATTCACCTGATCTGCGGCGTGCCCCGGACAAGCCTTCCATCACCTTGTCCGCCAAGCAGTCAGTCCTCCGGAGTGGTCTCCTCGCGGATGACGCGCTGGGCGATGGTGAAGGCCGCGCCGGCGGCGGGCACGCCGCCGTAGACCGCGGTGTGGATCAGCGTCTCCTTGATCTCCCCAGGGGTGAGACCGTTGCGGAGCGCGGCGCGGACGTGGACGGCCAGGTCGTCGAGGTGGCCGCTGGTGATCAGCGCGGTGAGCGTGATGACGCTGCGGGTGCGGCGGTCCAGGCCCGAACGGGTCCACACCTCGCCCCAGACGTTGCGGGTCAGAAAGTCCTGGAAGTCGCCGGTGAATTCGTCGGCGGCGGCCGCGGCGCGGTCCACGTGCGCGTCGCCCAGCACCTCGCGGCGGACCTTCATGCCCGCCTCGTAGGAGTCGGTGCCGACCATCTCCGGCTGCTCGGCGGCCGGCTCGATGGCGACGACCGGCGGCTGGGGCTGCGCCGGCTGTGCCGGCTTCGGGGTGAGGACGGGCTTGGGCGGGGTGGCGCCGAGCGCGGCCTGTCCGGCCGGCTTGTCCTGCCAGGCGGTGGAGAAGTGCCGGATGAGCAGCTCGGTGACGGCGGCGGGCTGCTCGACCGGGGCGAGGTGCGAGGTACCGGGCACCAGGGCGAGACCCGCGTCCGGTATGCCCGCGACCAGGGTGCGCGCGTCGGCGGTCGGGGTGATCAGGTCCTCGGAGCCGACGACCACGAGGGTGGGCGCGGAGATCCTGCCGAGCTCGTTGCGGATGTCGAAGGCGGCGAGCGCCTCGCAGGCGGCTATGTAGCAGCCGGGGTCGGTGGTGCGCACCATCTGTACGGCCCACTCGACGATGGCGGGCTGGGCGGCGGCGAAGCCGGGCGTGAACCACCGCTCGGGCGCGGTGCGGGCGATCGGGTCCAGGCCGTTCGTACGGATGACCACGCCGCGCTGCCGCCAGGCGTCGGCGGTGCCGAACCGGGGCGAGGCCGAGACCAGCGCGAGCGAGGTGAGGCGCCGAGGGTGGGCGAGCGCGAGCTGGGCACCGATGGCCGAGCCCATGGCGCAGCCGGCGTAGCCGAAGCGGTCGATGCCGAGGCCGTCGAGGGTGGCGATCACCCGCTCGGCGAGCTCCGCGACCGAGGCGGCGGGGTAGGCGGGGGAACCGCCGTGGCCCGGGAGGTCGAAGCGGACAACGCGCCACTGGCGGGTCAGTTCGGGGATCTGCCGGTCCCACATGTGCCAGGTGGTGCCAAGCGAGGCGCCGAGGACAAGTACGGGCGCGTCGTCGGGGCCGTCGATCCGATGCTGCAGGGTCTTCTCGCTCACCCGGCCACGCTACCCAATCAAACCGCCCACTCCTGACACCCGGGTCAGCAAACGGACACCACCCTGGCCGGAAGAGTCGGTCATGGTGGTGGATTCGGCTCATAACCGGCTGGCCGGGATCGCCCACATGTGATCCGGTCGGCATTCTTCATCAGAGTTTCGCCATCGGAAGCCGACCGTCCGCGCCAGGTCCGGCCCGGCGCGCCACATCGGAACCGCGGCAGAGCGACGGCAGAGCCGCGTGGTCAGAACCGCGTCGTGGACACGACGTACACCACGGGGTGGCCGTCCTCGGCGAAGTCGACCGTGATCCGCTGCGAGGGCCGCGGCGCCTTCTCCTTGTGGACCAGGCCCGCGTAGCCGTCCCCGACCGTGAAGTCCCACTTGACCCGCGCCGCCTGCTTCGGCGTGATCGTGGCGACGTCCTCGCGCAGGTCCTCGCGGGTGTGCCCGTAGTGCGCCAGGAACTTGTCCAGGCCGTCCTGGGACGTGCGGAACGTCACGTACAGCGAGCTGGTCCTGAAGGAGTTGGTCTCGAAGAACGCGACCGGGTACGAGTAGGACGGTATCGGCACGTCGTAGATGCGCCGCTGCACCTTGGAAGGCCAGTGCCAGGTGAGGCCCGCCATGGCGGCCCGCTCCTCCTTCTCCTGGCCGCTGTCGCGGCTCTGCGCGGCGGAGAGGGCGAGGTAGCCGGCCGGGATGGCGATCAGCAGGAAGACGACGACGGCGGTGAGCCAGCGGCGCCGGCGGCTCGGCGGGGGCGGGGGCGTGTGCGCCCCGCCGTCGCCCGCCTCGGGAACGTCGTCATACGCGTCCCGGTCGGGCTCGGAGCGGTCGTGGCGCTCGGGCTGGTCGGTCACAGGTGCCTGTTCCAGGTCGGTCATCGGCGGCCGGTCCGCTCATAGCGCTCATAGCGCTCGACGCGGCGGCGGTTGGCACGGCGGAAGCGGCGGGCCACCAGCCGGGCGAGGTCGGCGGCGCCGACCATGCCGGCCTCGGGGCCGAGCTGGGCGCGCGCGATGCGGGCCTCGGGGCGGTAGCCACGCCCGGTGAGGGTGCGCTTGAAGGCGTCCCGCGCCGGGCCGATGAGCAGGTCGTCGGCGGCGCTGACGCCACCGCCGATGACGAAGCAGGAGGGGTCCAGGGCAGCGGCGAGGTTGGCGATGCCCACGCCCAGCCACTGGCCGATCTCCGCGAGAAGCTCGACGCACATCGCGTCGCCCTCGCGGGCCAGCTCGGTGATCAGCGGCCCGGTGATGTCCGGGATGATGCCGCTGACCCGCTCGATGATGTTGTACGCGACCGGGGAGTCGGCGGCCGCCAGCTCGCGGGCCTCGCGCACCAGCGCGTTGCCGGAGCTGTACTGCTCCCAGCAGCCGCGGTTGCCGCACGGGCAGCGGTGTCCGCCGGGCACGACCTGCATGTGCCCGAACTCGCCGGCCACGCCGTACTTGCCGCGCTTGACCTGGCCGTCCTCCAGGATCGCGCCGCCGATGCCGGTACCGAGCGTGATCATCACGAGGTGGTCCTCGTTGCGCCCGGCGCCGAAGCGCCACTCCGCCCAGGCAGCGGTGTTCGCGTCGTTGTCGACCATGACGGGGACCGCGAGGCGGCCCGCGAGGCGGTCGCGCAGCGGCTCGTTCCGCCAGTTCAGGTGGGGGGCGAAGAGGACGCGGCTGCGGTCGGCGTCGACCCAGCCGGCCGCGCCGATGCCCACGGCGTGCACGTCGTGCCGGTCGGAGAGGTCCAGCACCAGTTCGGTGATGGTGTCCTCGACGACCTTGGGGCTCTTCGACTTGTCCGGCGTCTCGGTGCGGACCTTCTCCAGGATGTTCCCGTCGGCGTCCACGACGCCCGCCATGACCTTGGTACCGCCGATGTCGATGCCGACGGTGGGCACTCGGGGCGCGCTGAGGTGCGAGCGCCGCTCGCGGGTGCCGACCGTGCGCAGCACGGTGGCCCGCGCCGATCCACGGTGCACCCTGTCCCGGTACGTACTCATGCTCGGCTCGTCTCGTCCCTGTGCGGTCTCGGGAGGCCGTGGCCTCGGCTGGCGTCCGGGCGGGCACAGCCCACCCGCCGTGCGATTGTGCATCAAAGCCGCCCCGCGGCGCACCGCAACCCTCTGACCTGTGGCCTTTCTCAAAGTACGGCGATCTCGGGAACCTTTTCCGCTGCGCTCGGGCAGGGTTGAGCCGGCCGGGCACCCCGGCCGGCACAGGAAGCCCTGGTCACAAGCCTTTTTCCGGACCGTATGCCCCTGACGGCCGAACCCGACGGGCCCCGTGGAGCGCTCTGGGTTGTGATGGGAACCGTTGATGTTCCGCCCTCTGTGAGGAGAACGCTATGCGCATCCGTACCGCCGCAGCCGCGGCCATTCTGGCCACCGCCGCTCTTGCCGGCAGCGCCGGCGCCGCTGTTGCCGACTCGGGCGCCCAGGGCAGCAGCAGCCACTCGCCGGGCCTGGTGTCCGGCAACACCATCCAGGTCCCGCTCCACGTTCCGGTCAACGCCTGCGGCCTCAGCGTCGACGTGATCGGGCTGCTGAACCCCGCACACGGGCAGTGCGCCAACAAGTAACTCTGCGGTCCACACCGGTGCCGGCCTCCTTCGGGGGGCCGGCACCCTTCTGTTGACAGCCGGTCAGCGCCCGGCGGGCTCCCGGAGCGTGCCGTCCCAGCGCCACGACGTGCGGCGCGGGTGGCCGGGGAGCGCCGTGCGGCCCGTGCACCACAGGAGTACGGACCAGCGGTCGGGCGCGGTCGGGGCGTCGGGGAAGAGCCGGGCCAGCGTCCGGTCGCACAGCCCGGCGGGCGGCGTGAAGGGCAGGCCGAGGCCCTCGGCGATGTCGTGCACGTGCACCAGTGTCTCGACGATGCCCATGGCCGCGAAGCCCTCGGCGTCGGACGTGCCGAAGATGTGGAAGGCGCGCTTGTCCGGCGGCGCGGTGCGGACGACGGCCGCCAGCAGGCCGCCGGTCGCCTCCAGTACGTGCAGCAGTCCCGCGGGGCCCGCCGCACGGTCGGCGAAGACGACATTCAGCGGGCCGTCCGGCCGCTGCCGGGTCCCCGCGAACGGGATGTGCGTGCCGGCCGGCGGGCGCGCCGGGCCGAGCTGGGCGGCGTAGCCGAAGAAGTCGTCGGCGAGGTGCTCGGCGGTCTCCCAGCAGTCCCACTCCAGGGAGCCCGCCCGCACGCTCCAGTCCGCCCCTTCCGCGCCGCGCAGGGTGGTGACCGCGAGCCGCACGGCTTCCTCGACATCGGCTGCGGTGACGGGCCCGGCGGGTGTTCTCTGAAGGGAAGACATGGCGCGGAAGGTAGCAACGGCCACCCGGCCGGAGCATCCGAATTAGGAGAGTCACGATGGTGACGCACGCGCAGGAGGAACGGCGGTACGACGTCGTGGTCGTCGGCGGCGGTGCCGCCGGGCTGAGCGGGGCGCTGGCCCTGGTACGGGCACGCCGTTCGGTGCTGGTCATCGACGACGGACGGCCGCGCAACGTCATGGCGGACCGCACCCACAACTTCCTGACCCGCGACGGCATGCCGCCCGGGGAGCTGCTCGCGGCCGGCCGGGCCGAAGTGGCGGGGTACGGCGGCGAGTTCGTGCCGGACGAGGCGGTGGCGGCCGAGCCGCGGGAGGGCGGCGGCTTCCGCGTCCGCCTGGCGGCGGGCCCGCCGGTCGCGGCCCGGCGGCTGCTGGTGGCGGCCGGG
>NZ_NHSG01000418.1:0-2724 GCF_020024005.1 Streptomyces purpurogeneiscleroticus | reverse complement strand
CACCGCTCCCCAAGCTAGCCCCGGCCACCGACCGTCCCCCGGTTATCCACAGGCCCGCTTCAGCGGCTCTTCTCGCTTCAGGGGCTTTTCTTGCCGCGCAGCCTGTCCAGTCGGGAGCCGACGCCCCAGGCCGTCACGCGCCACAGGGCCTCCACGACGATGTCGCGGTTCATCTTGCTGTCGCCCCGCTCCCGTTCGACGAAGGTGATCGGCACCTCGACGACGTGGTAGCCGGCCTCGACGGCCCGCCGGGCCAGGTCGACCTGGAAGCAGTACCCCTGCGAGGCGACCTCCGCCAGGCCCAGCCCCTGCAGCGTCTCCTTGCGGAAGGCCCGGAAGCCGCCGGTGACGTCCCTGATCGGCACGTCCAGCAGCAGCCGGGAGTACGTGCTGCCGCCGCGGGAGAGGAACTCGCGGTACTTGGGCCAGTTCACCACCCGGCCGCCGGGCATCCAGCGCGAGCCGAGCACGAGGTCGGCGCCCTTCAGGGCGGTCAGCAGCCGGGGCAGCTCCTCGGGCTGGTGGGAGCCGTCGGCGTCCATCTCCACCAGGACGTCGTAGCCGTGCTCGATACCCCACTGGAAGCCCGCGAGGTAGGCGGCGCCCAGGCCCTCCTTGCCCTGCCGGTGCAGGACGTGCACGTGGTCGTCGGCGGCGGCCAGTTCGTCGGCGAGCTTGCCCGTGCCGTCCGGGCTGTTGTCGTCGGCGACCAGTACGTGCGCGTCGGGCACTCCTGCGCGCACCCGATCGACGACGGGCTTGATGTTCTCCGCCTCGTTGTAGGTCGGAATGATCACCAAGATGTCGCCCAGCGGTCCGTACTGCCGCCGCTCGCCGCCCTGTCCGCCGTCTGTCACTGCTGCCCCTTCTCGTCCTTCGTACGCCCGCGCCGGCCGAGCACGAAGGCGGCAGCGCAGGACAGAAGGCCCACCATAGCGATCACCCATTCCGGAGACGCGCCGACGCGGTCGGCGACGGTCTTTTCCTCCCGCAGCGGAAGGCTCGCGCTGACGACGCCCTGGGTGAATTCGGGGATGCGGTGGGTGATTTCACCGTTCGGGGCGACGACGGCGCTGATGCCGCTGGTGGCGGCGGTGACGACGGCGCGGCCGTGCTCGACGGCGCGCAGCCGGGACATCGCGAGCTGCTGCTCGGGCTGGCCGGTGCGCCCGTAGGTGGCGTTGTTGGTCTGCACGATGAGGGCGCGGGCCCCGGCGTTCACGGTGTCGTGCACGATCTCGTCGTACGCCACCTCGAAGCAGATGACGTCGCCGAGCTTCGCGCCCGCCATGTTCATCACGCCGGTGCGGTCGCCGGGGTAGAAGTCGCGCGGCACGCGCTGGAGGCGCGTGATGACCTTGCTGAGCTCCTTGCGGAAGGGCACGTACTCGCCGAACGGCACCGGGTGCTGCTTGGTGTACGAGGCGCCGGGGCCGGTCTTCGGGTCCCAGAGGATGCCCTGGTTGAAGACGTAGCCGGCCTTGCTCGGGTGGTCCACGAGGGCGCCGACGAGCACGGGGACGCCGATCGCCCGCACGGCCTCGTTGATCCGGTCGTACGCCTCCGGGTACTGGAAAGGGTCCAGGTCGGAGGAGTTCTCCGGCCAGATGACGAGGTCGGGCTTCTCGGCGCGGCCGGCCTTCACGTCGGCGGCCAGCTTCTCGGTGGCCGTGGCGTGGTTGTCCAGGATCTGCATGGGGCGGCCGAGGAAGTCCATGCCGGGCTGCTGCACGTTGCCCTGTACGACGGCGATGTCCAGGTGGTCGGTGGCCTTGGTCGGTACCGGGACGGCGTACCCGGCGACGGTGACGGCCGCGGCCAGCCCGAAGGCTTCCAGGGCCGGGATGGCCCGGCGCAGCCGCGTACCGGCCGCGCTGTCCGGCCGGCGCAGCTGCCACAGCGTCACGGTGATGGCGGCGAGCAGCGTGCCGGTGAGGGCGACGGCGAAGGTGACCAGGGGTGCGCCGCCGAGCGCGGCGAACGGGGTGTAGGGCGTAGCGGTGTTGGCGAAGGCGAGCCGGCCCCAGGGGAAGCCCCCGAAGGGCACTCGGTCGCGGGCCCACTCCTGGGCCACCCACAGGCAGGCGGCCCACAGGGGCCACGCCTTCAGGCGCGAGGTGACGGCCAGTCCGGCGCCGAGCAGCGCCACGAAGACGGCTTCGGCGAAGGCGAGGCCGATGACGGCGTCCCAGCCGATGACGTGCAGCCACTTCAGCAGCAGGAAGAAGAAGGGCCAGCCGAACACGAGGCCGGTCCAGGCTCCCTGACGTGCCGTGCGGCCGCGGGTGAGCAGGCTGAGTCCGGCCACCGCCAGGAGGGACAGCGGCCACAGGTCGTACGGCGGGAAGGCGAGGCCGAGGGCGAGTCCGGCGAGGACCGCGAGTACCGTGCGCGGCGTTTCGCGGCGCACGAGGGCGGCGAGGCGGCGCAGGCGTCCGGGGCGGCGGTCTGCGGCGTCGGGCGCCTCGGTGGCCACGGGGCCGCCGTCGGCGGCGGGGCCGTCCCCGCCAGGGCCCTGGGCGGGGCCTGGCACGGTTTCGGCGGTGGTTTCGGAGCCCGATGGCACAGTCGCGGCCTTCCTGCAGGTCGTGCGGTGGTGAGCCGACGGTACAACGGGGCACGGGCGCGCGGGACGCGGGTGGCCGGTACGGGTACGCGCGGTCGCTCTCGGTGAGGGGAGGGCGGTGCCGCGTACGCGGAGAGGGCCTCGTGACGAGGCGGGGT
>NZ_NHSG01000417.1:0-27801 GCF_020024005.1 Streptomyces purpurogeneiscleroticus | reverse complement strand
CGTTCCCCCGCCCTTCCCCGACCGCGGCCGCCGCGTCCTGGTCAGCGGCGCCTCGCGCGGCCTGGGCCGGGCCCTGGCGTACGTCTTCGCCGAAAACGGCGACCGGGTCGCCGTGCACTACGGCACGCGCCGGGCGGACGCCGAGGACACCCTCGCCGCGCTGCCCGGTGACGGCCACGTCCTGCTGCACGCGGACATCGCCGATCCGCAAGGCGCCGCCGGTCTGATCGCCGCGGCCGACGAGGCGCTCGGCGGCATCGACGTACTGGTCAACAACGCCGCGGTCAACACCCCGCACCCGCCCGCCACCACCGACTACGCCGACTGGACCGCCGCCTGGCAGCAGCACGTCGCGGTCAACCTGCTCGGCACCGCGCACCTCAGCCACGGCGCGGCCCAGCGCATGATCGCCCAGGGCGGCGGCGGCCGGATCGTCAACGTCGGCTCGCGCGGCGCCTTCCGCGGCGAGCCGGACCATCCCGCGTACGGCGCGACCAAGGCCGCGGTGCACGCGCTCGGCCAGTCCCTCGCGGTCGCGCTCGCGCCGTACGGCATCGCGGTGGCGTCCGTGGCGCCCGGCTTCATCGACACCGAACGGGTCGGCCACCGGCTGGCCGGCGAACAGGGCGCCGCGATCCGTGCGCAGAGCCCGTTCGGCCGGGTGGCCGAGCCGGCCGAGATCGCGGCGGCGGTCCGCTGGCTGGCCTCCCCGGAGGCCCAGTGGAGCTCGGGCACGGTACTGGACGTCAACGGCGCGTCGTATCTGCGTACCTGAGCTTCGGTACCTGCGTACCCGAGCACCGCCGGCGGCGTCGGGGAGCCCGGTTTCCGCCTTGTCGGCCCGCCCGCGGCGGTGCCACCGTCATCCGCATGGCGAACTTCCCCGAGGACCTGTCGTACAGCAAGGACCACGAGTGGCTCCGCCGGGACGGCGACCGGGCCACGATCGGCCTCACGGACCACGCCCAGCGGCAGCTCGGCGACATCGTCTACGTCGAACTGCCCAAAGAGGGCGAGCGGTTCGAGGCCGACGAACCCTTCGGCTCCGTGGAGTCGGTGAAGGCCGTCAGCGAGGTCTGTCTGCCGGTCACCGGCACCGTCCTGTCGGTCAACGGCTCGCTCGACGAAGAGCCGGAACAGATCAACACCGACCCCTACGGCGCCGGCTGGCTGCTCACGATCCGGCTCTCCGGCAGCACGGACGCCCTGCTCACGGCCGCGCAGTACGAGGAGTACGTGCGCGAGGGGCTGTCCGGCTGAGCCGGTGGCCGCCCGGGGCGGGGCGGCCACCGACGCTCTGTTCGTTGTCCTGCGCCATGCTTTCGGGGTTCCTAACTGACGCACCGTCAGAGGTCTTCCGGGTCCGCCGTGGATGGGCTATACATGCCCCATCGGTAGAACGCGTTCTAGCGCGCAGCGGCGACCGCGCCGGTCGTGCCGCGCACCGCCGCGTCGCCGATCGCTGACGACCCCGGCCGGCCGACGGTGCGGACGGACGGCCGGGGTCTTGCCGAGTTCCGGCCCGCCGTCCCCCGCACCGCACGGCGAAGGAGCCCCGCCCCATGCCCATCGACGCCGCCAAGGCCATCGCCGCCGAGCCGCGCCTCTCCGACCTCGCCTGGGACCACAAGGACATCCAGCTCTACCACCTCGGCATCGGCGCGGGCGCGGCCACCGAGGAGCGGCCCGGCGCCGCCACCGACCCCGACGAGCTGCGCTACACCCTGGAGAGCCGGCTGCACGTACTGCCCAGCTTCGCCACCGTCGCGGGCGCCGGCATGGCCGTCGTCGGCGGGCTCTCGGCCCCCGGTATCGAGGTGGATCTCGCGGCCGTCCTGCACGGCGCCCAGAAGATCACCCTGCACCGGCCGATCCCGCTGCAGGGGACCGCCCGGCAGACCGCGACCATCCCCGCCGTGTACGACAAGGGCAAGGCCGCGGTCATCGTGCTGCGTTCGGAGACCGCCGACGCGGACGGGCCGCTGTGGACCAGCGACACCCAGATCTTCGTCCGGGGCGAGGGCGGCTGGGGCGGCGAGCGCGGGCCTTCCAGCCGCCTGGACCTGCCCGAACGGGCGCCGGACCGCACGGTGACCCGGCTGATCCGGGCCGACCAGGCGCTGCTGTACCGGCTCTCCGGCGACTGGAACCCGCTGCACGCCGACCCGGAGTTCGCCGAGCTCGCGGGCTTCGACAAGCCGATCCTGCACGGGCTCTGCTCGTACGGCGTGACGCTCAAGGCGGTCGTCGACGCGCTGCTGGGCGGCGACGTGACGCGCGTCCGGTCGTACGCGACGCGGTTCGCGGGCGTGGTCTTCCCGGGCGAGACGCTGCGGATTCGGATGTGGCAGACCGCGCAGGACCGCATTCAGGTCGTGGTGACGGCCGCCGACCGGGAGGACGCACCGGTGCTGGCGGACACGGTGGTGGAGCACAGCCAGGACACGCCCCAGGAATGACCAGGAGGAGCCGCAGATGCGCGCAGCCGTACAGCACGAGACAGGGCAGGACAAGCTCGACGTCCTCGAGGACGTGACGGCCGTGGGGTTCGGGCCGGGCACGGTACGCATACGGATCAGGGCCGCCGGACTGTGCCACTCCGACCTCTCCGCGATGAGCGGCGTGCTGCCGCAGCCCGCGCCGTTCGTCCCCGGGCACGAGGGCGCGGGCGAGATCCTCGACGTCGGGGACGGCGTCACGGGGCTGAAGCCGGGCGACCGGGTGCTGATGTGCTGGCTGCCCGCCTGCGGCGGCTGTCCGTCCTGCCGGCGCGGCCAGAGCCACCTGTGCCTGGCCGGCTTCATGAGCGCCGGCACCCCCAACTTCCAGCGCCCCGGCGGGGACGTCTTCGGGTTCGCCGGCACCGGCACCTTCGCCGAGGAGGTCGTGGTCGCCGCCCACTGCGCGGTGCCGATCCCGGACGACGTGCCGTACGACATCGCCGCGCTCATCGGGTGCGGGGTGACCACCGGGCTCGGTGCGGCCCTGAACACCGCGAAGGTCGAGGCCGGTTCGTCGGTCGCGGTCATCGGGTGCGGCGGCGTGGGCATCTCCACGATCCAGGGCGCACGGGCGAGCGGGGCCGCGCAGATCGTGGCCGTGGACCCGGTGGAAGCGCGGCGCGAGGCCGCGCTGCGCTTCGGGGCGACGGAGGCGGTGGCCCCCGATGAACTGGCCGACGCCAAGCAGCGGATCACCGAGGGCGAGGGCTTCGACTACGTCTTCGAGGTCGTCGGCAAGTCCGCCACCGCCCGCACCGCCTACGAGACGACCCGGCGCGGCGGCACCCTGTGCGTCGTCGGCGCGGGCGCGATGGACGACTTCTTCCAGGTCAACATGTTCGAGCTGTTCTTCGACGAGAAGAAGATCCTGCCCTCGCTGTACGGGGGCGGGGACGTGGCCCGTTCGTACGAGCGCGCCATCGCCCTGTGGCGGGCCGGCCGGATCGACCTGGAGAACCTCATCACCCACCGGGTGCCGCTCGCGGGCATCAACGACGCGCTGGACCAGATGCGGAGCGGCACCTCGCTGCGTACCTGCGTCGAGCTGTAGGGGAGGCACGGATGGTGCTGCACGGGAGGACGGCCGTCGTCACCGGCGCGGGCCGCGGCCTGGGCCGGGCCGAGGCGCTCGAACTGGCCCGCCTCGGCGCGAACGTGATCGTCAACGACTACGGGCAGCCGGGGCGGGACGGCTCCGGCGCGGCGTCCGCGGCGCCTGCCGAGGCCGTGGCCGCCGAGATCCGGGCCGCGGGCGGGCAGGCCACGGCGCACCTCGGGGACGTCGCCGACTTCGAGACCGCGCGCGGCCTGGTGGAGCTGGCCGTGGACACCTACGGGGCGCTGGACATCCTGGTCAACAACGCGGGCATTCTGCGGGACCGGATGGTCTTCTCGATGACCGAGGACGAGTGGGACTCGGTGCTCCGCGTCCATCTCAAGGGGCACTTCAACACGACGCGCTTCGCCGCCGCGCACTGGCGCGAGCGCTCCAAGGCGGCCGGCGCCCCGGTGTACGGCCGGATTGTCAACACCTCCTCCGAGGCGTTCCTCGCCGGCTCCGCGGGCCAGCCCAACTACGCGGCGGCCAAGGGCGGCATCGTGGGGCTGACGACCTCCACGGCGGCGGCGCTGGCCAAGTACGGCGTGACCGCCAACGCGATCTGCCCGCGGGCCCGCACCCGGATGACCGAGGACGTCTTCGCGGGCTTCGGAGAGCAGGCCGGGGGCGCGCCGGACCCGCTGGCGCCCGAGCATGTCTCACCGCTGGTCGGGTACCTCGCCGGGCCCGCGGCGGGCCGCGTCAACGGGCAGGTCTTCGTCGTGCACGGGGGCATGACCGCGCTCCTCGAAAGGCCGCGGGTCGCCGCACAGTTCGACACCGCCAAGGAGGTCTTCACCTACGACGAGCTGGACGCGGCCCTGACTCCGTACTTCGCGGACCGCGCCCCGGTGGAGAACTTCGCGGCGACGGAGGTGCTGGCCCTCAAGAAGGGCTGAGCGCCGCGCAACCCGGACACACGACGGCCGTGGCCGCCACGAGAGGCGTTTCTCGTGGCGGCCACGGCCGACTCGGGATGGCCGGTGTGCTCAGGCTTCCCGGGAGTTCTTGGGCCGGCGGTGCCGCCCGGCGCCGGACGCGGCCGCGTCCTCGCTCGCTGCCGGGCCACGGTGTTTGCCGGAGCCTGCGGCCGTGGCGGCCTGGGCGGAGGACCCTTGCGGGCGCGCCTGGGTCGTGTCGGTTCGGGCTTCGGACATGGAAAGTGTCACTCCGTCAGATCGCTTACAGGTGTACGCGTCGGGACCTCCCCCGGCTGCGCCGGGGGTACCCCCAGGCATCACCGTCGGTGGCCGGGTCAACCGGCTGCGTAGCCCCTTCAGAATTCTAACGGGGCGTGTATTTCCGCTCTACCGGGCCTCCCGGGCCGCCAGCGGCGCCTGCTGCAGCGGGACTGGCCTGCACGGTTGGGGATGCGTCCGGTCCACGTGCGGTTCCCTCGCGACCGGGTCCGGTTGTGCGGATGTTGTGCAGCCGTTCGGATACCCGGTGGGGGTTGTGCGGATTCCGGAAGCCGGCGGCAAAGCGGACGAGGTGTCCCAGGGGAGCCGCGTCAGGCGTTGCAAGTGCGATGCGGGGGCCGCTGCCGGTGCCGGCGCGGGGAGGGCGGGAAGAGGGGACGCGGCGTCCGGGGCGGTCGCGTCCCACGGGACGGTCACCCGTGCCACGCCGCACGGGGTGGCCGGCGTCGCGTACGGCAGCCGGAGCTCGCCGTCCGGTGTCCAGTGGCCGGTGCCGGCGAGCCAGCCCCCAGGGGCTGCCGGCCGGTGGAGCTGCTTCATCGAGGGCCGCCATGTGGCGAGCCAGGTGCCGGCCGCCGCGTCCACCCGGAACGCCACGGCGCAGCTCTCCGGGGCCAGCGCCTGGCCCGGCTGTACGGCGAAGGGGGTCAGCGCGGCATCCGCCGCGCGCAGCGCTTCGGGGAACCGCACCGGCAGCGTGCTGCCCAGTACGCCCCAGCCCATCCGGTCGTACCCGGGAGCGTCCGACCGCAGCAGGATCAGCCCGCTGTCGGGGTCGGCCAGCAGCAGCCGGTCGTTGCTCCGCTCCGTGATCTGGAGCAGCGGGCTGACCTCGCCGCCCCGGCCGAGGTCGACCACCACCGTCTTGGCCGGCCCGTCCAGCTCGCGGTCCAGGGCCAGCAGCCGGCCCTCCCGGTCCAGCCAGGCGCCGCCGGTGCAACGGCCCGGCACCAGGGCGATCCGCTGCGGGCCGTCGCCCCCGCCGTGCAGCAGCCAGACCGCGGTGGCCCGGCGCGCGCCGTCGCCGCCCACGGGGGAGAGGGCGTGGACCGTCGTGCCACCGGGGGCGGGCGGCAGCAGCGTCAGCTCCTCGGTCTCCACGGCGCCCAGCGGGAGTTCGCCGGTGCCGGGGCCCGTGGGGTACAGGAGGGCGACCGTGCAGTGGCCTTCCGTGCGGCGCAGGATCAGCACCCGGCCGTCGGTGAGCGGCAGCAGCGCGCTGTCCGGCTGCTCGGGGAGGCGGCCGGGGAGCGGTACCGCGTACGGCTCGCAGCCGTCCAGCGTCCAGCGCTCGGGGTACCAGCCGCCGCCCGGCCCCTGGATGAGCCGCGCGGCGTACGACCCGTCGGCGGCGAGCGTCAGTGCGGCGGGGCGGTGGGGCAGTCCGGTCTCCGTGACGTCCTCGGTGTTCCCGTCGGTTCCAACGCCCTCAATGGCACAGGCAGTCATGGAATGGTCACCTCCAGTCACGACTGAAGCTAGTTTTCGCACTTCGTGTCGATCAACGCGTGATGGACCACTTCACGCGTATGAGTGGCCGTTGTCCGATTCGCCTGCGAGCGGTGTGGCGGATGTGCCAGCCGGGTCGGTCCGTACCGGGTCCGCGCGGCGTCCGGCGGCGGTCCGCCGGGCCCCCGCCGCAGGTGCGCCCGGCATCCCGGGGTCACCGCGGCTGGGCGTCCGGCCGGGGCTGGGGGGTAACCTTCCACCCGTGCCCGCACTGTCTGAAGTCCTCTCCGCCCTCGACGCCCTGTGGCCCGCCGAGCGGGCAGAGGCGTGGGACGCCGTCGGCACCGTCTGCGGCGACCCCGAAGCGCCCGTACAGCGCGTGCTCTTCGCCGTCGACCCGGTACAGGAGATCGCCGACGAAGCCGTGAAGCTCGGCGCCGACCTGCTCGTCACCCACCACCCGCTCTATCTGCGCGGGACGACGACGGTCGCGGCGTCCACCTTCAAGGGCAAGGTCGTCCACACGCTGATCAAGAACGACATCGCTCTGCACGTCGCGCACACCAATGCCGACACCGCCGATCCCGGCGTCTCCGACGCCCTCGCCGGCGCACTTGACCTGCGCGTGCTGCGCCCCCTGGTGCCGGACGCGAGCGACCCGGCGGGCCGCCGCGGCCTCGGCCGGGTGTGCGAGCTGACCCACCCGATGACCCTCGCGGAGTTCGCCCGGTACGCCGCCGAGCGGCTGCCGGCCACCGCGCAGGGCATCCGCGCCGCCGGCGACCCGGACCGCACCGTCCGTACGGTCGCGGTGTCCGGCGGCTCCGGCGACAGCCTCTTCGACGAGGTGCGCGCGGCGGGCGTGGACGCCTTCCTCACCGCCGACCTGCGCCACCACCCGGCCTCCGAGGCCACCCAGAAGAGCCCGCTCGGGCTGCTGGACGCCGCGCACTGGGCCACCGAGTGGCCGTGGTGCGAGCAGGCGGCCGCGCAGCTCGACGAGATCTCCGACCGGCACGGCTGGGGCCTGCGCACGCACGTCTCCCGTACGGTCACCGACCCCTGGACCGCCCACGCGGCGTCCTCCCCGACCCTCGATTCACCAGGAGCCCCCAACTGAACGCCGCGCCCGCAGACCAGATCCGCCTTCTGGACGTCCAGTCCCTGGACCTCCGTCTCACCCAGCTCGCGCACAAGCGCAGGAACCTCCCCGAGCTGGCCGAGCTGCAGACCCTGGAGGGCGACCTCACCCAGCAGCGCGACCTGCTCGTCGCCGCGCAGACCGAGGAGAGCGACACCGCCCGCGAGCAGACCAAGGCCGAGCAGGACGTGGACCAGGTGCGCCAGCGCGCCGCCCGCGACCAGCAGCGCCTGGACTCCGGCGCGATCACCTCGCCCAAGGACCTGGAGAACCTCCAGCGCGAGATCGCCTCGCTCGCCAAGCGCCAGGGCGACCTGGAAGAGGTCGTCCTGGAGGTCATGGAGCGCCGCGAGTCCGCGCAGGAGCGCGTCACCGAGCTGACCGAGCGGGTGGAGGCCATCCAGGCCAAGGTCGCCGACGCCGTCAGCCGCCGGGACGCCGCCTTCGCCGAGATCGACGACGAGGCCGCCACGGTCACCAAGGAGCGCGCGCTGACCGTCGCCGACATCCCCGCCGACCTGCTCAAGCTGTACGACCGGCTGCGCGAGAAGCAGGGTGGCGTCGGTGCGGCCCGGCTCTACCAGCGCCGCTGCGAGGGCTGCCGCCTGGAGCTGGACATCACCGAGCTGAACGACGTGCGGGCCGCGGCGCCCGACCAGGTCGTGCGCTGCGAGAACTGCAGCCGCATCCTGGTCCGTACGCCGGACTCGGGCCTGTAAGCCCGATGCCGCGGACGTTCATCGTCGAGGCGGACGGCGGGTCGCGGGGCAATCCCGGGCCCGCCGGGTACGGCGCCGTCGTCATCGACTCCGAGACCGGCGAGACGCTGGCCGAGGCCGCCGAGTTCCTCGGTACGGCCACGAACAACGTCGCCGAGTACCGGGGCCTGGTGGCCGGGCTGCGGGCCGCCCACGCGCTCGACCCGGAGGCGGAGATCAGAGTCCGGATGGACTCCAAGCTCGTCGTCGAGCAGATGTCCGGGCGCTGGCAGATCAAGCACCCGGACATGCAGCCGCTCGCGGCCACCGCCAAGGCGGTCTTCCCGCCCGACCGGGTCACGTACGAGTGGATCCCGCGCAAGGAGAACAAGCACGCCGACCGGCTCGCCAACGAGGCGATGGACGCGGGCGCCGCGGGCCGCCAGTGGGAGCCGGGCACGTCGCGCGCGGCGCTGGCGGCGGGAGCGCGGGAGCCTTCGGGGGCGACAGCTTCCGGGGCGACGGCTTCGGTGGCGGCGACGGAGCCGCAGGGCGCCGGTGCGACTGCCACCACCGCCACGCCGCCGTCCGGTTGGGCCGCGCCCGCCGATCTCGGGGCGCCCACCACCTTCGTACTGCTGCGGCACGGCGAGACCGCGCTGACCCCGGAGAAGCGATTCTCCGGGAGCGGTGGCTCGGACCCCGAACTCTCCGAAGCGGGGCGCCTGCAGGCCCGTGAGGCCGCCGCCGCGCTCGCCGTACGGGGCACGGTCCAGGCGATCGTCAGCTCCCCGCTGCGCCGCTGCCGGGAGACCGCAGAGACGATCGCGGCCCGGCTCGGCCTGGACGTCCGCATCGAGGACGGGCTGCGCGAGACGGACTTCGGCGCCTGGGAGGGCCTGACCTTCTCCGAGGTGCGCGAGCGCTACCCGGAAGACCTGAACACCTGGCTCGCCTCCGCCAAGGCCGAACCGACCGGCGGCGGCGAGTCGTTCGCGGCCGTCGCGCGCCGGGTCGCGCAGGCGCGGGACCGGCTGCAGGCGCGGTACGCCGGGAAAACGGTCCTGCTCGTCACCCACGTGACGCCGGTCAAGACGCTGGTACGGCTGGCGCTCGGCGCCCCGCCGGAGTCCTTGTTCCGCATGGAACTCTCGGCGGCGTCGCTGTCGGCGATCGCGTACTACGCGGACGGCAACGCGTCGCTGCGACTGCTGAACGACACGTCGCACCTGCGGTAGGCGGCGCAGCCGCCAGGGCGCCGTGCCGTCAGGCCAGGGCCGCCGCACCCCGCGCCAGTCGCTCGACGCGCGCCCAGTCCTTGGCGCGCACCGCATCCGCCGGAAGCATCCACGTGCCGCCCACGCAGGCGACGTTCGGCAGTGCCAGGTACGACGGGGCCTTCTCCTCCGTGATGCCGCCCGTCGGGCAGAAGCGGGCCTGGGGGAGCGGCGAGGCCAGCGACTTCAGGTACGCCGTGCCGCCGGCCGCCTCGGCGGGGAAGAACTTCATCTCCGTGACGCCCTCGCCCAGCAGCGTCACGACCTCCGACGTCGTCGAGACGCCGGGCAGGAACGGTACGCCGGAGTCCTTCATCGCGCTCAGCAGCGGCGCCGACCACCCCGGGCTCACCAGGAAGCGGGCGCCCGCGGCGACCGTCTCGTGGACCTGCGCGGGCGTGATCACCGTGCCCGCGCCGACCACCGCGTCCGGGACCTCGGCGGCGATCGCCCGGATCGAGTCCAGCGCCGCCGGGGTGCGCAGCGTCACCTCGATCGCGGGCAGGCCGCCCGCGACGAGCGCGCGGGCGAGCGGTACGGCGTCGGCGGCGTCCTCCAGGACGACGACGGGGATGACGGGGGCCAGTCCGAGGACGGAGCCTTCGGGGGAAGCGGCAGCGGAGGCAGAGGCAGCACTAGTCACGCGTTCATAGTGCGCCTCGGCCGCATTCTTCGCAACGAGCGTTGCATGCTGTGCAACGCGACGGGGGTCAGAGCTCGGTGACGATCACGTCCAGGGCCCACGGCTTGCCGGCCTTGGCCGGGGCCTGCGCCTCCACCTCGTACCCCAGCTCGACGAGCGCGTCCACGAGCTCCGCCGGACCGGCCGGTTCCCGCCCGGCCGAGAGCAGGTCCCGGACCATCCGGCCCTTCGTCGCCTTGTTGAAGTGGCTGACCACGGACCGCTTCTCGACCCCGTTCACGATCTTCGACTGGAGTACGCGCACGGTCGCGGTCCGCTCCGCGACCTCGCCCTTGGGCTTCCAGGCAGTGGCATACGCGGCCGATCGCAGATCCAGTACGAGCCCGTCCCCGGCCGCCTCCGGCATGACCTCCGCCATCGGCCCGCGCCAGTAGGCGCCGAGCGCCCCGAGGGCCGGCAGCTTCACACCCATGGAGCAGCGGTACGAAGGGATCCGGTCGGCGATGCCCACCGCGCCCCACAGACCGGAGAAGACGAGCAGCGACCGCTCGGCGAGCGCGCGCGCCTTCGTGTCCAGCGTCGCGAGGCCCAGCGCGTCGTACAGGACGCCGGTGTAGATCTCCCCGGCCGCGCGCGCACCGGCCGTCCGCAGCGCGGCGTTCTTCGCGACCTCGCCCTTGAGCCCCTCGCTCAGGCCCAGTACCTCCTGCGCCTTGCCCGCGTCGGCCGCGCACAGCTCGACGAGCTCCGTCAATACGGTCTCGCGCGCGGCCGTGAGGCCCGGCAGCGACAGCGCGGCCACGTCCAGCGGGTCCCCGGCCTGGCCTGCGGCCTTCCCTTCGGACGGCGGCAGCAGAACGAGCACGGCGGTCTCCTCAATGGTCGTAGTGGTACGGGGTGCGGCCCCGGTGAACCCTATCCGCCGCTGTACGTGCCGGGCCGCCCCGCCAGGAGTAGCGTCGGCCACGACGCCGTTCCGAGGCCGGGAGAGCGCACCATGCAGAAGATCACGACGTGTCTGTGGTTCGACAACCAGGCCGAGGAGGCGGTGAACCACTACCTCTCCGTCTTCGACGGCGGCAGCATCCTGGACCTGCAGCGGTACGGCGAGGGCGGCCCGGGCGCCGAGGGCTCGGTCATGGTCATCCGCTTCGAGATTGCGGGCCAGGAACTGCTCGCGCTCAACGGCGGCCCGGCCTTCACCTTCTCCGAAGCGGTCTCGCTCTCGGTCGACTGCGCGACGCAGGAGGAGGTCGACGAGCTCTGGGCCCGGCTGACCGAGGGCGGCGAGGAGAGCCAGTGCGGCTGGCTCAAGGACAAGTACGGCCTCTCCTGGCAGATCGTGCCGCGGGCGCTCCCCGAGCTGCTGGGCGGCCCCGACGCCGAGGGCGCGCAGCGGGTCATGCGGGCCATGATGGAGATGAAGAAGATCGACATCCGCCGCCTGGAGGCCGCGTACAAGGGCTGACCCGGCGGGCCGCCCGGCGGCCGGCGCCCCGCCGACCTAACCTCGAAACATGCCCCGTCGCCCGATGCGAGTGACCGACAAGGACGAGGCCCTGCTGTGCGGCGCGCTGCAGGAGCTGCGGACGCGGCCGGACATCCCGGCCGACTTCCCGGCCGAGGCGCGGGAGGAGGCGGCGCGCGTGGCGCGCGGCCCCCGTATGCCGGCCGAGGACGCCACCGACCTGCCGCTCTTCACCATCGACCCGCCCGGCTCGACCGACCTGGACCAGGCGATGTACCTCGCGCGCCGGGCGCCCGGCGGATTCCGCGTGTACTACGCCATCGCCGACGTCGCCGCGTTCGTCACCCCGGGGAGCGCGCTGGACAACGAGGCGCACCGCCGCGTGCAGACCCTGTACTTCCCCGACGAGCGCGTCCCCCTGCACCCGCCCGTCCTCAGTGAGGGCGCCGCCAGCCTCCTGCCGGACCAGGACCGGCCCGCCGTCCTGTGGCGGCTGGACCTCGACGAGTACGGGGCGCTGGCCGCCACCGATGTCCGCCGCGCCGTCGTCCGCTCCCGCGCCCGGCTCGACTACGAAGGCGTGCAGCGCGCCATTGAGAGCGGCACCGCCGAGGAGCCGCTCTCCCTCCTCCGCGACATCGGACAGCTGCGCGAGGAGCGCGAGCGGGCCCGCGGCGGCATCTCGCTGAACGTCCCCGAACAGGAAATCGTGCTGCGCGACGGCCGGTACCGCCTCGCCTATCGTGCCCCGCTGCCCGCCGACGGCTGGAACGCGCAGCTCTCGCTGCTCACCGGCATGGCGGCGGCCGACCTGATGCTCGCCTCCGGCACCGGCATCCTGCGCACCCTCCCCTCCGCACCGGACGGCGCGGTCGGCCGACTGCGCCGTACCGCCCGCGCGCTGGGCGTCGACTGGCCGCACCACACCTCGTACGCGGAGCTGATCCGCGGCCTCGACCCGCACCGGAGCACGCACGCCGCGTTCCTCCAGGAGTGCACCGCCCTGCTGCGCGGCGCGGGCTACACGGTCTTCGACGGCTCCCCGCCCGACTCCGCGCACGCCCTGCACTCCGCGGTCGCCGCGCCGTACGCGCACGCCACGGCGCCGCTGCGGCGCCTGGTGGACCGTTACGCCGGCGAGCTGTGCCTGGCAGCGGCGGCGGGGCAGCCGGTACCGGAGTGGGTGCGCGCGGCGCTGCCCGCGCTGCCGGAGGAGATGGCGGAGGGCGGGCGGCGCGCCAACCGGGTCGAGCGGGAGTGCGTCGACCTGGTCGAGGCGGCCGTCCTGCACGACCGGATCGGCGAGCACTTCGACGGCTACGTCGTCGACGTCCACGAGGAGCGGCCCCGTCAGGGCACCGTCCACCTCTGCTCCCCGGCCGTCGTCGGCCGCCTGGACGCCGCTCCCGAGGCGCCGCCGCTGCCCCTCGGGCACCCGCTGCGGGTCCGCCTCACGGCCGCCTACCCGGGCCGTGAGCCGGTCCGCTTCGTACCGGCGTGAGCGGCGTGCTCGCCTACCGGTACGGCGGCCATCGCCTCCCGTAGGGCCGCCACCACCGCCCGTGCGTCGTCCGCGTGGAAGCGGACCGTGCGGACCTCCTCGGGCGGGCCGAGGAACCGCCGTACGACGGTGACCGGCGCGGACAGCTCCAGCGTGACCGCGGTCTGCCCGGCGACGGCCGCCTCCAGGACGCCGGCGGGCGGCTTCCCCTTCGGGAAGCGGAGGTCGCGGCGGACGGTGGCGATGCGGTCCAGCGGTATCGAGGCGTCGAGCCGCGCACCGTTCCGTATGCGCAGCGCGTCGGCGCTCACCAGGTGCGGCCGGGTGACCGCTGCGGTGTGCAGCCCGAGCGCCATCAGGACCGTGTAGACGTCCAGCACGAGCATGATCGCGTGGGCGACCGGGACGTCCGCGAGCAGGAAGGCGACGCCGACGGTCTCGACGAGGCACACGAAGGCGAAGCCGAGCACCAACGGGGCCTGCGCCCCCGCGTATCCGAAGGCGCGTACCCCACTGGCGTTCCGTCCCACGCCGTCCTGCCGCCGGACCACCCACAGCCCCAGGCTCGCCAGCCACCGCACCTCATGGGCGAGCAGCAGCCGCGCCGCCCGGCGCCGGTTCACCGCGCACGCTCCGCCAGGAGCCGGATCGTCTGCTGGACGGCCGCGGCCTGGGCGGGCGCGAAGTGGGCGTAGAAGGCGGCCATCCAGGACCGGTCCGCCGCCGCGTCCCCGGAGCCGGGACCGGCCAGGGCCTCCTGCGCACCGGCGCCGAGCTCGGCGGCCACCGCGTCCGGCAGACAGTCGATGATCGCCTGCGCGGCCCGCGCCACCCGCGGATCGTCCACCTCGGCCTCCGCGAGCTCGTCCAGCAGCGCGTACACCTCGTACGCGCGGTCCATCGCCGCGGGCTCCAGGAGCGCCGAGCCGAGCAGGGAGGACAGCCGCTCGCGCGCCTCGTCCCCGCCCATCGACTCGAACAGCGCCATCATTTCCCGCTCCTTGGCGGCCATCGCGGGCTCGGGCCCGGGGCGGGCGGCCGAGGCGCGGGCCATCTTCCCGAAGACGTCCGCGAGTTCCTCGGACACGGGGCCCTCGGCGGGCAGGCCGCCGTGCTCCTTCGCGCGGTCCAGCAGCGTCCGCAGCCGCGCCCGCCGCTCGCGCAGCTCCGCCTCCTGCCGCGCCAGATCCGCGTCGAGCTCGGCGAGTACCTCTTCCAGGTCCCGTCTGGCGTCCTCGGCCAGTACGTCCCGTACCTCGTCCAGGCCGAGCCCCAGCTCGGTCAGGCGCCGCACCCGTGTCAGCAGCACGGCGTCGCGCAGCGCGTACTCCCGGTAGCCGTTGGCGCGGCGCTCCGGTTCGGGCAGCAGCCCGAGGTGGTGGTAGTGGCGCACGGTCCGGGTGGTGACCCCGGCCAGCGCCGCGAGCTCTCCGATCCTCATGCCGACCAGTAGAAACGTTGACGCTGCGACAAGGTCAAGGACGAGCCGCCGCGGCGTACGGGTACCATGGTCGGCACGGCGGACGAGCCGGCCGGGCGGTCGCGTGGGGGTCTTCGGACCTCCCCGAGGAACGTCCGGGCTCCACAGGGCAGGGTGGTGGGTAACGCCCACCCGGGGTGACCCGCGGGACAGTGCCACAGAAAGCAGACCGCCGGTGCCGCAAGGCGCCGGTAAGGGTGAAACGGTGGTGTAAGAGACCACCAGCCTCCGAGGTGACTCGGAGGGCTAGGTAAACCCCACCCGGAGCAAGGTCAAGAGGGGCCGTCGGCTGACGGCCCTGCGCGGATGATCGAGGGCTGCCCGCCCGAGTCCGCGGGTAGACCGCTGGAGGCTGCCGGCAACGGCAGTCCTAGATGGATGGCCGCCTCCCCGCGGCCCGCAAGGGCCCCGGGAGACAGAACCCGGCGTAGAGGCCGACTCGTCCGCCTTTCCTCTCCATGACCCTCGGCGGTCCTGCCGTGCCTCGGCGCGGCATGCCTTCTGCGAGATGTAAAGAAATTGGAGAGAAATCGGAGAAATTCTGGGTGAGGTCTCGGAGCGGTGGTCCGGCCGCCCATTGCGCGCTTCTCACCATGCCGCAGAGAGCGAAAAGGGGGTGAGTGCGGTGTCGGCCAATCCAGGCCGAACCGCCCTCACCCCCCGGCGCTGTGCGCAGACAGGCTCAGCCGCGGCAGTCGCCGACTTACTTGCCGAGCTCGCTGTCGAGGTTCTCGAAGGAGTCCGCCGCCTTCTCGAGGTACTGAGCCAGGCCGTCGAGACCCTCGTTGGTCTTCGACATACCCTGCTTGAACTCCTCGAAGTCCTGGCCGAACTTCTTCGAGGCCGACCGGGTGACGAAGCCGTTCTCGAGCAGGCCGTCGATGTAGGACTTCAGGTCCTGGAGCTTCTCCTCGATCCGCTCCTTCTCGCGGTTCATCTTCTTCGCGGCGGCCCGCATGTCCTCATATGTGACATCAAGGTCTTTAGCCATGACGCTCCCCATTCCCTCCGTTTGACGACCGCGAGGTCCCCCTCCCGGCATACGCATGGCGCGAACCGGTTAGGAGGCACGCGCCGTTGGGCACCTTAGTCGCTCACTCTCACAGGCGCACATAAGCCCAGTCGCGACGTCCATTAACTCCCCCAAAATCGGGACATTGTTGAGGTATGCCGCAGGTGCGCGACCGAGCTTCCGGGACGATATTGTCTCTCTCCTAGAAGGCATTTCGAGGAGGAGCTAAGTGCGTTTGAAGCTGACTGTCGTCGACCCCTATGCGAACGCCAGCAAAGACCTCGTCCTCGATGCCGACCCGGAGACCCGTATCGACGCCGTTGCCCGGGAGTTGGCGGCCCGGGTGCGGGGCGGCGTCGGCTCGTACGCAGGGCAGCCCGGTCCGGTGCTCTACGTCGACAACCACCACGTGGACCCCGCCCACACCGTCACCACCTCCCCGCTGCGCGACGGCGCGGTGGTCAGCCTGGACGACCCCTCCGGCACGCTGCCCGGTGAGCAGCCCGGTGTCATCGAGCTCCGGGTGGCCGGCGGGCCCGACGCCGGTGCCGTGTACCGGCTCGGCATCGGCCGGTACGACATAGGTTCCAGCCCGAACTGCCAAGTGTTCGTCAACGACCCGGAATTGCCGCAGCGCGCGCTGACGCTCTACGTGGTCGCCGCGGACGACCTCCGGCTGACCGTGCACGGCGCCAGACCCGGCGGCGAGGCACAGGCACAGCAGCCCGGCCGACCGGGTGCACCTCAGGGCGAGGAGCCCAAGCCCGACGAGGTGTGCGTCGACGGCAAGCCCTTCGAAGGGCAGCAGCTGCACGTCGGCTCCCAGCTCGCCATCGGCAACACCCTGCTCGACGTGGCCCACTACACGCCGCCGGACGCGGCCCTGAAGTGGTCCGACGACGGCTCCGGGCACGACTACAACCGCCCGCCGCGGCTGCGCCCCCCGGAGCGCACCACCAAGTTCCGCCTGCCGGCGCCTCCCAAGGAGTACGAGGCCCGGCCGCTGCCCTGGCTGATGGCGCTGTCCCCGCTCGCCATGGCCGTCACCATGGCGCTGGTCATGGGGCGCATGACGTACCTGCTGATCGCGGTCTTCAGCCCCGTGATCATGCTCGCCAACTACTTCTGGGACAAGAAGCACGGCCGCAAGTCCCACGCCAAGCAGGTCGAGGAGTACGAGGAGCACAAGGCCCGGATCGAGCGCGACGCGCAGGAGGCGCTGGTCCTGGAGCGCGGCGACCGCCTCCTCGACCACCCGGACCCCGGCACCATCTGGGCCAACGCCACCGGCCCCCGCACCCGTCTGTGGGAGCGCCGCCGCAGCGACGCCGACCACCTGCTGCTGCGGGTGGGCACCGGCCGGCTCCCCTCCGCCGTCGTCCTCGACGACCCCGAGCAGGACGACCACCGCCGCCAGGTCACCTGGGACATCGCCGACACCCCCGTCGCCCTGCACCTGGGCCAGCTCGGCGTGATCGGCTTCGCCGGCCCCGACGACACCGCGCGCAGCCTGGCGCGCTGGGCCGTGACCCAGGCGGCCGCCCTGCACAGCCCGCTGGATGTGCAGTTCTACGTGCTCACCGAGGCGCACGCGCAGGCCGGCTGGGACTGGGTCCGCTGGCTCCCGCACGCCCGCCCGACGGCCCAGGACGCCAACGTCCTCATCGGCAACGACGCCGAGACCGTCGGCGCCCGGATCGGCGAACTCACCCAGATCCTCGAGGCCCGGCAGAAGGCCCTCCAGGAGAACCGCGGCCAGGCGGGCTTCGCCGACCCCGACATCGTCGTCGTCTGGGACGGCTCGCGCCGGCTGCGCTCCATGCCCGGCGTCGTACGGCTGCTGCAGGAAGGCCCGGCCGTATCGATGTACGCGATCTGCCTGGACGCCGAGGAGCGCTTCCTGCCGGGCGAGTGCAAGGGCATCGTGATCGCGGAGCCGCGCAATGCCCGGCACGCCCGGCACGAGCGGCAGGCCGGCGGCGGCGCGAGCGACGCGCTCCAGGTACTGCAGCGGGCCCACGAGGAGGAGCAGCGGAAGAAGGCGGCCGAGGCCGGCAAGTCGCGCCGCAAGGGCAAGCGGAGGAAGTCGAACGCGCCCACCAACCCGGCGCTGACCAACACCGCCGCCGTGATGCTCTCCCTCGACAACCAGAGCGGCGCCCCCGCGCCGGCGGCCCCGGCGGCGGCAGTGGAGCAGTACGACCCCAACGTGCTGCGGCTGCGCGTGCAGCAGGAGGGCGCTGCCAAGATCCTGGGCGTCCGGCCCGACTTCGTTTCCCCGGCCTGGTGCGCCCGCGTGGCCCGCGCGCTCGCCCCGCTGCGCGACATCAGCGGCGAGGCGACGGACAGCGCGCTGCCGGACTCCAGCCGGCTCCTCGACGTCATCGGGATGGAGCCGCCGTCGCCCGGCGCGGTGGTCGCCCGCTGGCAGAGCGGCGGACAGTCCACGCTGGCGATGGTCGGTGAGTCCTACGACGGGCCGTTCGGCATCGACATCCGCAAGGACGGGCCGCACGGCCTCATCGCGGGTACGACGGGCTCCGGTAAGTCCGAGCTGCTGCAGACGATCGTCGCCGCGCTGGCGGTGGCGAACACGCCGGAGAACATGACCTTCGTGCTCGTCGACTACAAGGGCGGCAGCGCGTTCAAGGACTGCGTCAACCTGCCGCACACCGTCGGCATGGTCACCGACCTCGACGCCCACCTCGTCGAGCGCGCCCTGGAGTCGCTCGGCGCCGAACTCCACCGCCGTGAGCACATGCTCGCCCAGGTCGGGGCCAAGGACATCGAGGACTACCAGGACCTGGTGCGCCGTAATCCCGGCATGGCGCCGCTGCCCCGGCTGCTGCTCGTCATCGACGAGTTCGCGTCCATGGTCCGCGACCTGCCGGACTTCGTCACCGGCCTGGTCAACATCGCCCAGCGAGGCCGTTCCCTCGGTATCCACCTGATGCTGGCGACCCAGCGGCCGTCCGGCGTGGTCTCGCCGGAGATCCGGGCCAACACCAACCTCCGTATCGCCCTGCGGGTCACCGACGGCGGCGAGTCGACGGACGTCATCGACTCGCCCGAGGCCGGCAACATCTCCAAGAACAACCCGGGCCGTGCGTACGTCCGCACCGGTGCCGCCTCCCTCATCCCCTTCCAGTCCGGCCGCGTCGGCGGCCGCCGCCCCGGCACCGTCGACCCGATGGCCATCGCCCCGTGGACCGGGGAGCTGGACTGGGCCGACCTGGGCCGCGCGGCGCTGGCGAAGCCCGCGGCCGCCAAGAGCGAGGAAGAGGAGATCACCGACCTGAAGGTGCTGGTCGACGCCATCCGCGAGGCCAACACGCACCTCCAGATCCCGCAGCAGCACAGCCCCTGGCTGCCGGCCCTCTCGGAGACCCTGCTGCCGGAGGACCTGCCGCCGGCCCAGGGCATGGGCGCGCTGCCCCCGGCCCCGTACGGCATCGAGGACCTGCCGTCGAGCCAGTCCCGCCGCGCGGTCGCCGTCGACTTCGCGACCTTCGGCCACCTGCTCATCGCGGGTGCGCCGCGCAGCGGCCGCTCCCAGGCGCTGCGTACGATCGCGGGCTCCCTGGCCCGCAGCCTCACCTGCGCCGACGTCCACCTGTACGGCATCGACTGCGGCAACGGCGCGCTGAACGCGCTGACCAAGCTGCCGCACTGCGGCGCCGTGGTGGGCCGCAACCAGACCGAGCGGGCCGTCCGCCTGGTCCGCCGGCTGTCGGCGGAGGCGAGCAAGCGGCAGGAGCTCCTCGCCGAGTACGGCTTCGCGGACATCGGCGAGCAGCGCGCCGGGACGCCGGAGGACCGGCGGCTGCCGCACATCGTGCTGCTCCTCGACCGCTGGGAGGGCTGGGTCTCGTCCCTGGGCGAGCTGGAACACGGCGAGCTGACCGACGAGCTGCTGACCCTGATGCGCGAGGGCGCGAGCGTCGGCATCCACCTGGTGATCACGGGTGACAGGCAGCTGCTGACCGGCCGGATCTCCTCGCTGACGGAGGACAAGCTCGGCCTGCGCCTCGCGGACCGTACCGACTTCTCGATGCTGGGCATCAACAGCCGCAAGGTGCCGGACGAGATCCCGCCGGGCCGCGCGTTCCGCAACGAGACGGGCACGGAGATCCAGTTCGCGCTGCTGAGCGAGGACGCCACCGGACAGGGGCAGAACGCGGCCCTGGCGGCCATCGGAGAGGGCGCGACCCGCCGGGACGCGGCGGTGCCGCGGGCCCTGCGGCCGTTCCGCGTGGACTCGCTGCCCAGCCGCATCACCTTCGACCAGGCGTGGCAGCACATCGACCCGGCGGCGTCCGCCTCGCGGCTGTGGGGCCTGGTGGGCGTCGGCGGCGACGACCTGATGGCCTTCGGCCCGGACCTGGCACAGGGCTCGCCGGCCTTCGTGATCGCGGGACCGGCGAAGTCGGGCCGCTCGACGGTGCTGATGAACCTGGCGCGTACGTTCGTCGGCCGCGGCGCCCGACTGGTCGTCTGCGCCCCGCGGACCTCCCCGCTGCGCGACCTGAAGGGTCTTCAGGGCGTGCTGGCGGTCTTCACGGGCAGCGACATCGAGGAGGACGAGCTGCGGGAGGCCGTGGCGACGGCGTCTCCCGAGCACCCGATCGTCGTCCTGATCGACGACGGCGAGCTGCTGGAGGACTGCGACGCGGAGGACGAGTTCAAGAGGCTCATCTCGACGGGCTCCGACCGCGGCATCGGCATCGTCATCGCCGGCGACGAGGACGACGTCTGCTCGGGCTTCAGCGGCTGGCAGGTCGACCTCAAGAAGTCCAAGCGCGGCCTGCTGCTGTCCCCGCAGGACACCTCCAGCGGCGAACTGATCGGCGTACGCCTGAGCCGCAACGCGGTCGGCGGCCCGGTCACTCCGGGCAAGGGCCTGCTGCACCTGGGCAACGGGGAGGCGTTCACGGTGACCGTGCCGGTGGGATAAAGGCTTTCAATCCAGTGTCAAGCCTGCCGGTTCCGCAAGTGCGCGGGCCGGCAGGCACTCTCATACAGAATCAATCAACGGGGAGTCGGTCGAATTGGGCGACAGCGACCTGATAGTCGATTACGACGAGCTCAACACAATGAAGAGCCACTTCGGCAAGCTCAGCAAGGAGTTCAACAACTGCGGGGCCAACCAGGGGGCGATGTCGGATGCCTACGGCCATACGCGCATCATCAGCGCGATGGAAGAGTTCTCCGACAACTGGGATGACCACCGCAAAGAGCTCATGGAGCAGATGAAGGGCACGGAAGACCACGTAAAAAAGGTCATCCGGGGCTTCGAGAAGATCGACAGCGAGTAGGGGCGAGAGACACATGGGCAACCGACCAGTCGATTGGTCTCCTATCTCCGAGGGTGACCCCACCCCGGGCGACCCCTACGACATTCGCGAGGAGGCACGCCGCCTCGAGAACATCGCCACCACCATCAAGGATCAGGCGCGACTGCTCCGTCAGGCCGGGCAGAACCAGAACCTCAAGGGCAAGTACGCCGACAAGCTCAAGGAGGGCGCCGGCGACCTCGCGGACAAGCTCAGCAAGGTCGAGGGCCGGTACACCAAGGTGAGCGGCCTGCTGCGCGAATGGGCCAAGGAGCTGGAATACGCGCAGGAGGAGACCCGCAAGGCACTCAGCCAGGCCAAGGTCGACGAGAAGGACGAGGACAAGGTCGACGAGGCCAAGGGCCGCATGTCGGACGCGGTGAGCCACTACCTGCGCCTCGGCAACAAAATCGCCGGTGAAATCGAGGACGCGCTCGACGACGACATCGAGGACAGCCTCTGGGACGACGCCGTCGGCTGGGTCGCGGAACATGCCGAGGGATTCAAGCTGTTCCTCGACATTCTCGGCTGGATCGGAACAGCACTCGCCATCGTCGCGATGTTCATTCCCGGAGTGAACCTGCTGGTCATTGCCGGCCTCGCCATCGGCCTCGCGGTGGTCGCCGGTCGAATGATGCTGGTGGCCGCCGGAAAGGCGAGCTGGATGGACGTGGCATTCGACTGCATCGGCCTGGTCACATTCGCCGCCGGTGGGCTCGCGGTCAAGGGGCTGAAGGCAGCGGGTACCACCGCGCGTACCGCGGCCACGACGAGTCGCGCCGCGCGTCTCAAGGAAGGGCTGGCCGTCACCAAGGGCATGCGCAATCAGCTCTCCCGCGCACTCGCCAATGCCACGGACGACGCCTCGAAGGCAGCCATCCGGTCGGAGATGAACACCCTGCGGAAGCTGATCTCCCGGGACGCCGGAAAGGTGGCGGACGACACCGCCGACATCGGGAAGCTGGGCAAGATCCTGAACCAGGGTGACGACGAAGCCATCGGCGTCCTCCAGGGGATCAAGTCGAACGCTGCTGCGCACCCGGATGCGGTGTCGGGAGCGACGGTCTTCGGTGGACACGCGGCATACGCCGGAGCGGTCGGCATGCAGTGGACCGGATTCGCCGCTGACGTCGGCGACAAGGCGCTCGGCGACAACGACACACTGAATGCCGTCGGCGACGCGACGGGTGGCTGGAAGAAGGACAGCTGGGACGCCTACAACGACTTCAAGGGCAATACCTGGAAGGTACCTGCCTCGTCGGCGTGGTAACCGCTCCCTTCGAAACGCGAGGAATGAGCACCGTGCAAATCCCCAATACGGCGGTTGGCGGCTACACGATCCTGATGCCGCCGGGATGGGACCGCATCCCCTTGAGATCGAAGTCCGAGACACAGGACGCGATCAAGGGGATCGTGGATCACGCTGTCAAATACCTGGATCCGGCGACCCCCAAGGAGAAGGTGACGCAGGCCCGGCTCGAGCTGCACGGTCGGCTCAACCGGGCCGTCGCCGACGCCAAGCGCCGGAACGGCGTCGACATCTACCTCCCCGTGGAGCCGATCCACGGATTCGTCGCGCCCGCCTCCTTCCTGGTCTCCAAGGTCTCCCCGGGTCTCGGCGCGCAGACCTCGCCGAGCGAGACGATGCGCCACCTGACCAAGGACTTCGGGCCGTCGGAGGACATCACGCTGGACGACGTGCCCGGCGTGCGCTGCCAGCGATCCGTCCCCGCCAACCCGAAGAACGAAGACTCGGTACCCAGCCGGCAAGTCAACTACGTGGTGCCGGTGCCGGATGCCGGCGAGGTGAGCGAATGGCTCATCGTCTCGTTCACCACCCTCACGCCCGAAGGTACGCCGCAGGATTTTCTCGAAATCCTTACTGAACTCTTCGACGCCGTCATGACCACCTTCCGCTGGAGCGCAGCATGAGCATTCCGTACGCACTCGACTTCACCGAAGACCCGGCCCCGGAAGCGTGGATTGCGGTTCCCATCCTCGAGGGGAGGGGCGCCGACCGGCAGCGCCGGAAGTGGGCGAAGAAGTGCGCCGAGCTGCGCTGGGGTCTTGAGCCGGAGGGGCCGAGCGACAAGTCGCAGGTGAAGGAGCTCGCGCGCGTACTCGAGGGGTTCTCCGAGCAGTTCCCGCAGCGGATCCCCATGCAGCACCTGTTCGCGTACGCCCCGGACCTCCGCAGGGACCTGGTGCCGTTCTTCTTCTACGCGGTCGATTCGCAAGGGCCGGTGGAGCAGGTCCTGGACACGCTGGTGCAGCGCAACGAGCCGGGAGCCGCGCAGGACCCCCAGATCGTGGATTTCACCACCGACAACCTCGGCAAGGGCCTGCGCTCCATCCGCCACTTCGTACCGAAGGGCGGCGAAGCCCTCTGCATGTCGGTCAACTACGGCTGGCGTGTCGACTCGCACGGCATCGACCTGTCCATGCGCACCATCAGCGACGACCTCGGCTGGGTGTCCGCGAATATCGAGGCATTCGACGAATTCGCTCGCAACATGAAGGTGGTCAATCCGAACGACATTGCCGTTGACTGACGGCAAGGGGCACGGTTAGCGGGACTGCGGCAATCCAGGAGTGGGATCAGTAAATGGCTCGGGAAGAGGAAGAGTTCGCCGTCGGCGCGCGGGGTACTACTGAGGAGCAAGCCGGTGGGGATCGATCAGCACTCCTGCGATGGCTGCTGTTCTACCTCGTGTGCGCGGCCGGGATTGCCGGACTCCCGTGGGCGGGACCCGCGGTCCCGCTGAGCGCGTGGATGAGGGGCACAGGCTTCGTACTGGGAGTGATCCTCCTGCCCCTCGCCTCCGTGCTGACGCCGTTCTTCCGGCTCCAGCGCGTCCCTCGGAACAAGCGGGGAACGTGGCAGCTCATTCCCATGGTTATCGCGGCCGCGGGGCTGGGCGTCCTGTCGCTCTTCGCGGGCCAGGACTCAGCGCTGCAGGACCGCGGCCGCGTGACCGAGGCCAAGGTAGTGGCGGTAACAAAGGGCAAGACCGACCGCTGCACCCTGCAGCAGCCGAACGGCCAGGAAATCCCCCTGGACCTCAAGGAGGGCGACGGCTGCGCCGGCGTTGAACGAGGCGACACCCTGAACGTCCGCTACGACCCCGAGGGCGCAGCCAACCCAGTATCCGCCTCCTGGAAGCCGACCTCCTACGGCGCCGCAATCGCCGCCCTGGCAGCGGTATTCGTGGCATTCGGCACGTGGGGCGGCACGCGCATGGCCCGACGGGATCGCGAGTACGTGGCGGCGTAAGGCTCCGCAGCAGGCCCTTGCCCGGTCACCCCGAGCAAGGGCCTGTTGCATCTGGGCAACGGGGAGCCGCGAGAAGTCCGGCGACCTGAAAAAGAACTTCCGCGAAACGGCGGGCCGCTACGAACGCGTCGTTGGCGACCTCGTCAACTGGGCCAATGACCTGGAAGGTTTACAGGAGCGGGCGGAGGGGGTCCTCAAGGCCGCAAAGCAGGCCGACGAGGAACACAAAGCCGAGCGGAAGAAGCAGGAAGCAGAGGCGGAGAAGGACGGTAAAGGCGGCAACGACAAGCCGGCTGAGGAATCCGACCCCACCAGCCACTTGGCGCCCTATCACAAGCAGCTCAACCAGGTCATCTCCGATCGGGACGAAGCGGCCCAGCGTTATGCCAAGAACATCAGCCAGGACATCCGAGATGTCATCAAGGACAGCGGCTGGGATGACTTCAAGGACTGGGTGCATGCGAACGCTGACACGATCGACACCATTTGCACTGTCCTGAGTTATGCGGCAACGATCATCGGATCGTTGCGCTGGCCGTCACGCCCGTCGGATGGCTTGCGGCGCTCGTCACCGTAGCCACGTGGACTGCCGTGGGGCTCACCGCGGCCGTCGGCATCGGGCACACGATGCTGGCTCTCTCCGGTGACGGAGCTGGACAGATGTCGCCATGGATGTCTTCGCCCTGGCGACACTGGGCTTCGGCAGCATCGCGACGAAGGGCGTAAAGGCAGCACACACAACGCTGAAGACAGCGAGGCTTGATCGGTACGCAAACCTGCGCAAGCTGGTCGACAAGAGAATCATGCGGTATGGAGCCGACTCGCAGCACGGCCAACCGGCAATGCGGGCAAAGCAGGCTCTGCGAGAGCACGGGGTGGGAGAAGTTTCGGCGTCTGCGACGACTCGCGGGGAACGCCTGCTGGGAGGTGACAAGGATGTGGTCAATACGTCCAAGCTCGCCAAGTCTTTGCGAGAAAAGTATGGCGACGATGCCCATATCCAGAAAGCGGCCGATGCGGCGGACAAGGCCGTACGGAAAGCCCAGGTGAACTACGGGGCCGCCGGCGCAGTGGACCTGGGAGACAAGGGCGCAGAAATGGCGATGGGTAACGACCCTTACAGCGACGCCAAAATGGACTTCGACGAGAAGGTCAAGGACACCCTGACTTGTGAAACTGGAAGTACATGGCAACACGCCGCAGGGACTCGGTGAGGCCGATTGACGCACTTCGGGCGTAGCCGAATCTCAAACCGAAACCCTAGGAGGAACACCCAGTGTCGGTAAATGCAGAGCGAAGCCGAAGAGAATCCAGAGGCGTGAAGCTTGTCGCCACGTTCGCGTTGCTTCCGGTGCTCTGCATGGCCTTCGTCGACATCGGCGGAAGGGTCAGCGACATCGACTGGCTCACCCGCGATTTCGTGGCATGGCCCCTCATGCTCGCACCGGTGGGATTCCTGTTCGTGTTCGTAACGTACCGGGAATCAACCTTCAATTCCCCGAATGGCACGCACCTTAACCAGACGACCAAGGTCTTTTCCGGCATGTACCTGGTCTTGAACCTCATCACGGCGCTCGCTTACAGCTGGCTGGCCGTGTTTTCCGTACTCATCTGCCTCTCGATCCTGGTGACAGGTCCGATTCTGAAAAGGCGAGCACCTAGGTGACCGATTCCGATCTCGACTCGAATTGGCTGAACTGAAACACTGGGAAGCGGAATAGTAAATGGTGTCGGAAGTGGGAGAGGTCGGGGCGGCGGAGCGCGTGTCGGAGGAAGGAGGCCGGCAAGGGCGATCTAGAGTTTTGCGTTGGTTGTTGTTCCAGCTGGCGTGCGCGGCCGTAATGACAGGGCTCATGTGGCTGGGGCCCGTGGTGCCGCTGTATTCCTGGATAAGGAACGGGAGCTGGTTCCTGGCCGTGCTCATCCTGCCGTTTTTTGCCTCTTTTCTGGTGCCTGTCGTGTGGCGTATCCCTCGGCATAGGCGGAGGGTGGTGTGGCAGATCGTGCCGGCATTTCTTGCAGGCGCATTGCTCGCAGGGGTGTCAGGTGGAGCGGGGAGTAATTTGGCGATGCAGGAACGAGGGAAATGGACGCAGGCCGAGGTCGTGGCGCTGGATGACAGGCCCGACCGCTGCGTTCTGCAGAAGCCTGACGGGCGGAAGATCTCGCCTGACCTCACGGAGGGCAACGGCTGTGATGGCGGTGTGAGGACAGGTGACGTATTGCGCGTTCGGTACGACCCCAAGGGTGCGGTCGAGCCGTGGAATGAGTCCTGGAAACCCCGCTCCCACGCGGGCGTGATCGCCGGTGCGGCCGCAGTTTTCCTGGGATTCGGCACGTGGAGCTTTGTGCGACTGGACCGTCGGCGCCGAGAGCTCGACAACGCGTAACTGCCGCGGCTGACAATTGAGGTGACTGGAGAACAGCATGAGCCCTTCCACCCGGCGCCGCGTGCAATCGGTGTCTTCCGCTTCGCCGCGCTCAACCTCGGCGTGCTCAACCACGCGAGACGTTGCCTGGCGGGTCCAGGGCACCCGGCGCGCCTGGACGATGTTCCTCCTGACACGCCTGCTCGGAATTCCGCTCGGCCTGGCGTATGCCGGCGCGGTTTTCGCCGCTGTGCACGTCATCCCTGTGTGGTTGAGTGCCTTCCTGGTAGTGGGCTCCTTTGCCGCCTTGATTTACGGTGCATACGTCCAAGTCGGCCTGTTCAGGAGGGTGTTCCGGCTTCGCCGAGTCCTGCGGACCTATCCTTGGCAGGTCTTTGAGGGCGGCCTTCCCCACTCGGTCGGCAAGGGGGGATCCGGCCTTGGCAGCAGGCCCTGGTTCAAAATTCCGGATCCGGACGACCCGGGCTCCGAGGTCTCGGTCTCTCTGGATGCAAACCGGCGCACCCGCTGGTGGTTGAAGCGGATGTCTCCGCAGGCCGGGCCCGAGGCCAAGGGGGACATTCGGACGCTGTGGTTCGCCGGCGATCCGCGTTTCCGTGGCATCCTCGCGGTGCCGGGCAAGCGCGGGCCGCGCCGCATGCTGGAGGTCCCATGGTCAGTATGGCTGCGCTCCGTCGAGCATCCTGGTAACGCCTCTCCCGAAGCGCTGACGCGGGCCCTCAAGGCGGGGGTTCGGCTGCCGGAACTCGCCATCCCGGCCATGGAATCGAAGCGTGCCCCGGTGGTGCCGGCTCCCGCGCCGCCGTCGGGACCGGCCTGGGCCTTTCCGGCTACGCGTCGGTCGATGCGGCTACGGCTGCTCCGAGCTGCAGCCGTTCCGGCCGTCGCGTCGATCCCCTTCTTCTGGTACCTCTCGGGGCTCTTCGCTCACGGGACCAATGGGATCCTCTCCGGCAAGTCGCTTGCCCTCCTCCTGGGCGTCATCGTGGTGGCTTTCCAGCGTTTGCGGACCAGCTTCGCCCTGTACCGGAAATTGCGGAGCAGAGGTACGCCCTGGCGGACGATGGATGTCGAGGTGCGGCACCGGGGGCGTGCTCTGGTGTTGGTCACCGGGAATGAGGCATTGCGTACGCAGCTTGCTCTTCGCCGGCTACCGGCCGGACGGGCGCAGGTCTGGTACGTGGGCGATATCTATGGTGCCGGTGTGGTTTCGCTGCGTGGTGATGGGGGCGTTATGCCTGTGCGGTGTACGGAGCATGGGTGACCCGTTACGAAGCCGGAGGGCGCGGCGGGCGGAGGGCCGTCGCGTGCCCGGTGGTGGGGGTCCGTCGGGTGA
>NZ_NHSG01000416.1:0-2742 GCF_020024005.1 Streptomyces purpurogeneiscleroticus | reverse complement strand
GCTGCTGCGGCGCGACGGGCGCCGCGGCCGGGGCGGCGGGCTCCTCGACGCTGACGCCGAAGTCCGTGGCGATGCCCGCCAGGCCGTTCGCATAGCCCTGGCCCACCGCGCGGACCTTCCACGCGTCACCGCGGCGGTAGACCTCGACCACCACCAGGGCGGTCTCGGAGCCCAGCTGGGGCGGGGTGAACGTGGCGAGCACGCTGCCGTCGTCGGCGCTGCGGACCGTCGCCGTCGGCTCCGTGCCGGCGAAGGTGGCGCCCGGCGCGTCCAGGCTCGCCGTGACGACGATCTTGTCGATGGCGGGCGGCACGGCGGCGGTGTCCACCGTGATCGTGTCGCCACCGCCGCTCGTGCCCGCGGTGTGGGTCACGCCGGGACCGCTGGGTTGGTTGTAGAAAACGAAGTCGTCGTCCGAGCGGACCTTGCCGTCGGCGGTCAGCAGCAGGCCCGACACGTCCAGCCGCACGGGAGCGGTGACGTCCACCGCGACCCGCGCTGCGGAGAGCGGGAGATTCGAGCCAGGAGTCATAGCGGTCATGTTCCCAGTAACGACCGGCACCGCTTTACGGTTCCATTACCCCCACTCGATCGCCTCCCGCCGCCGCGGGGCTTCAGTTCCGGGCGCGGGAGTTCCCGAAGAGCAGCCGGTACGCGATCAGCAGGACCAGCGCGCCGGCGATGGAGGCGACCCACATGGCCGGGTCGAAGAAGTCCTTCGGTATCGGACGGTCGAGGAACTTCGTGGAGAGCCAGCCGCCCACGAACGAGCCCACGATGCCGGTCAGGGTGGTGCCGACCAGGCCGCCCGGGTCCCGGCCGGGCAGCAGGACCTTGGCGATGACGCCGGCGACCAGCCCCAGTACGAGCCAGCTGACGATGCCCATGATGGTGTTCCTCGTTCCTGCAAGGGGTTGTTACGCCTTCAAGGACGCGAGGACGCCGCCCGGAGTTCCGTGCGGTATGCCACGATCGGCCACCACCGGCCACTGGCGGGCAGCGGATCTCAGTACGGCCAGACCGGCGGGTCCGTGCAGAAGGCGCCGCCGAGGTGTGCGTGTTCGGGGTTCTCCGGGTCCAGTGCGCCCTGCTCCGCGAGGAGTTCGGCGGCGTACTCCTCGGAGTCGTCCTGCGGCTCGTAGCCGAGCGCGCGGGCGCTGCTCAGGTCCCACCACAGCCGGGTGTTGGCGGAGGAACCGTAGGCGACGGTGTGGCCGACGTCCTCGGCGGTGAGCGCCGCGTGCAGCAGCCGGGCGCAGTCGGCGGGGCTCATCCAGATGGACAGCATCCGTACGGAGGTGGGCCGCGGGAAGCAGGACCCGATGCGCACCGAGACGGTCTCGATGCCGTGCAGGTCCCAGTAGAGCGACGCGAGGTCCTCCCCGAAGCCCTTGGACAGTCCATAGAAGGTGTCGGGGCGGCGCGGGGTGTGCACCGGTATCGCGGCCGAGCCGTCGCGCGGGCGCGGGGTGAAGCCGACGGCGTGGTTGGAGGAGGCGAAGACGATCCGCCGCACGCCTTCCTCGCGGGCCGCTTCGTAGAGGTGGTACGTCCCCTCGATGTTGGCCCGGAGGATCTTCTCGAACGTCGACTCCAGGGAGATGCCCGCGAGATGGATCACCGCGTCGACCCCGCGCACCGCCTCGCGCAGCGCTTCCTTGTCGGCGAGGTCGGCGACGATCGCGTCCGGCTCGCCCTCGATGGGCAGCCGGTCGAAGAGCCGCAGTCGGTAGCCGTACGAAGGCAGCAGTTCGCGCATCAGGGTGCCGAGGCCGCCGGCGGCCCCCGTGAGCAGGACGGTGCGGGATGCGGTCATGGGCGTCAACGTAAAGAAGGGTCGTGCTCCGGTCAAGATGGTGTACGAGTAAGGGGTCTTGACCCGCTCTGTGCGCTGATTTAGCGTCATCGCGTTCATGTGGATGGATGCTGGCCATGAATGCGTCTCTGCGGATGCAGTTCCTCGAAGGGATCCCGATGCGTGCCGCCGCCTTTCTCTACCCGTGGGACGTCGTCGGTGACCCGGAAGCCGCGCGGCGGACCGCCGGGCTCGGCGTCGCCCAGGCCACCCTCGCCGCCGCCTACCACTCCACCCGCGCCCTCACCCCGCGCCACCCGGAGCACCGTGTCGTCACCGCCCGGCACTCCGCCGTCCTCTACCCGCCGTCCCCGGAGCGCTGGGCCGGGCGCGCGCTGCGCCCGTATGCGCAGGACTGGCTCCCGGGGCCCGACCCGTACACGGAGGCCGCCCGCGCCCTCACGGAAGCGGGCCTGGAGGTGCACTCCTGGGTGGTGCTGGCCCACAACTCCCGGCTGGGCGCCGAGCACCCGGAGTCCGTCGTCCGCAACGCCTACGGGGACGCCTACCCCTGGGCGCCCTGCATCGCCCGCCCCGAAGTGCACGACTACCTCGTCACCCTGGCCGCCGAGGCCGCTGTACGGCCGCACACCCGCGGCACCGAGCTGGAGTCCTGCGGCTGGTACGGCCTCGCCCACCTGCACGCGCACGACAAGACCGGCGGCGTCCCCTTGAGCGGCGCGGCGCAGTACCTGATGTCGCTGTGCTTCTGTACGGAGTGCCGCCAGGGGTACGCGGCGCTGGGCGCCGACCCCGAGGAGCTCGCCCTCGATGGGCAGCCGGTCGAAGAGCCGCAGTCGGTAGCCGTACGAAGGCAGCAGTTCGCGCATCAGGGTGCCGAGGCCGCCGGCGGCCCCCGTGAGCAGGACGGTGCGGGATGCGGTCAT
>NZ_NHSG01000415.1:0-28046 GCF_020024005.1 Streptomyces purpurogeneiscleroticus | reverse complement strand
CAACGGTGGCGACAACGGCATCGGTGGCGGCAACGGCGGCGACGACAGCACCGGTGGCGGCAACAGCGTCGGCGGCGGCAACGGTGGCGACGACAGCACCGGCGGCGGCGACAACGGCGCCACCGGCGGCAGCACCACTGGCGGCGACGTCAGCGGTGGCGACGACGGCACCGGTACCGACAACGAGGGCACCAAGCCGATCGAGCAGCCGGGCGACTCGAAGGAAGACATCGCCAACACGCCCGGTCAGGCCCAGGACACGCCCCAGGGCGGTCAGCAGCAGGCCGGTGGCGAGCTGGCCGAAACCGGTTCGTCCGGTACGACCTTCCTGCTGATCGGTGCGGCGACGATGATCGCCGGTGGCATCGGCTTCCGCATGATGCCGCGCCTGATCAACAAGGGCGGCGCCGCCGCGGCCTGAGGCCCCGGCGCGGCACCGTAAAACGTGCCGCAGCAGCGTGACGTACAGCAGAGGGCCCGGCGCGTATCCCGCGCCGGGCCCTCTTGCGCAGCTGTCTCATTTGCGTCTGCGTTCAGTCCGGATCTGCCTCGTCGGCGTAAGCGATCTCTGTATGTGATCTCGCTGGATCAGCCGGGGGTCAAGCCACCCGTCGCCAGCAGGCCCACCGCTATCAGCGCCACCAGCAGCACCACGAGGGTCGCCGGGCTGACCTGCGCGAAGAGCCCGGTCAGGCCGCTCTGCTGCTGCAGCCGCTCCCTGCTGGCCCGGCACACCGGGCAGCGGCCCTCGCTCACGGGGGCCGCGCAGTTGGCGCACACCAGTCGGTCGTACGTCATGCGACCTCCTTCTCACCAGCTCCAACGCGCGGGCCGGCGCATTGGTTCCCTCTTCTACTGTGCCAGCTCGCCGGTCTCTCGGCGCGCCTACCGGAATCCTCGCAGCGCACGGCATATTCAGGCCGCCCGCGGGCCCTCGGCCGGAGCCGGAATGTGCTCGTTTTGTCCCCGTAGGTGCCGTGAATAAACGCACCAAGACAGGACGCCGACTGCGCCGCGCCGCGTGGTTCGCGTATGGTCACGCTCACCGACGGGAACCGCAACTCGGCAACCCGTGCCCCTACCCAGGTCGACCGTGGTGCATCAGTGATCCGATTCGACAACGTCTCCAAGACCTACCCGAAGCAGAACCGCCCCGCGCTCAGGGACGTCTCGCTCGAGATCGAACGAGGCGAGTTCGTCTTCCTGGTGGGCTCCTCGGGCTCCGGCAAGTCCACCTTCCTGCGGTTGCTCCTGCGCGAGGAGCGGGCCAGCCACGGTGCGGTGCACGTACTGGGCAAGGACCTCGGGAAGCTGTCCAACTGGAAGGTCCCGCAGATGCGGCGCCAGATCGGCACCGTCTTCCAGGACTTCCGGCTGCTCCCGAACAAGACCGTCGGGCAGAACGTCGCGTTCGCCCTGGAGGTCATCGGCAAGCCGCGCGGCCAGATCCGCAAGACCGTCCCCGAGGTGCTCGACCTCGTCGGCCTGGGCGGCAAGGAAGACCGGATGCCGGGCGAGCTGTCCGGTGGTGAGCAGCAGCGCGTGGCGATCGCCCGGGCGTTCGTCAACCGCCCGATGCTGCTGATCGCCGACGAGCCGACCGGCAACCTCGACCCGCAGACCTCGGTCGGCATCATGAAGCTGCTGGACCGGATCAACCGCACCGGCACGACGGTGGTCATGGCGACCCATGACCAGCAGATCGTCGACCAGATGCGCAAGCGGGTCATGGAACTAGAAAAGGGCCGGCTCGTACGCGACCAGTCGCGCGGCGTGTACGGCTACCAGCACTAAGCGTGTACGGCCCCCAGTACTGAAAGGACGCCATGCGCGCCCAGTTCGTCCTGTCGGAGATCGGCGTCGGTCTCCGCCGAAACCTCACGATGACCTTCGCCGTCATCGTCTCCGTGGCTCTCTCGCTCGGCCTCTTCGGCGCCTCGCTGCTGATGCGCGACCAGGTCAGCACGATGAAGGGCTACTGGTACGACAAGGTCAACGTCTCCATCTTCTTCTGCAACAAGAACGACGCCGACTCCGGCACCAACTGCGCCAAGGGCGCGGCCACCACGCAGCAGAAGAACGACATCCGGGCCGAGCTGAACCGGCTGCCGATCGTCGAGAAGGTGCAGTACGAGTCCAGCGACCAGGCGTACAAGCACTACAAGGAGCAGTTCGGCGACACGCCCGTCGCCGGCCTGGTCACCCCCGACCAGCTGCCCGAGTCCTTCCGGGTCAAGCTGAAGGACCCGACGAAGTTCGCGGTCATCAAATCGGCCTTCAGCGAGCGGCCCGGCGTCCAGGAGGTCCAGGACCAACGGGACACGGTGGAGCCGCTGTTCAACCTGCTCAACGGCATGAATATCGCCGCGCTCTGCGTGATGGGGCTGATGCTTGTCGTTGCGCTGTTGCTGATCGTCAACACCGTACGGGTGTCGGCGTTCAGCAGGCGGCGGGAGACCGGGATCATGCGCCTGGTGGGCGCGTCCAGCTTCTACATCCAGATGCCGTTCATCCTGGAGGCCGCGATCGCCGGCCTGATCGGCGCCGCGTTCGCGTGTGTCCTGATCGTCGGCGGCAAGTTCATCCTCGTGAACAACTGGCTGGCGGAGAAGATCCAAGTGATCAACTTCATCGGCTGGGACTCCGTGGTGGCGGTACTCCCATTGGTCCTGCTCATCGGTCTTCTGATGCCGGCGCTCGCCGCGTTTTTCGCGCTCCGCAAGTATCTGAAGGTGTGAGTTATGCCAAGAGCGCCGTACGGGCAACTGCCCGTACGGCGCTTCTTTCTGGCCTAGACTCACCGGCATGTCGGGCCGATTGCACTTTGTCCGGCCCCGCCGCATCCGCCGCGGGGCGGCCCTGACGTTGGTCTTCGCGAGCGTGCTCGGCACGGGCGCGGCCGCCGGCACCTGGAGCGGCGAAGGCCGAGAAGGGACCGAGCGCCGGATACCGGTACGTACCGTCGCCGACGACCGCTCCGCCGCGGACGGCACGGCCGACCGCGAGGCCGTCGAGGAAGCCGCCAACGAGGCGCTCAAGGCCGGCAAGTCCGGCAGCCAGGCCGCCGCCGACGTGGTCAGCCGCAGCGGCGACCGCTGGTCGACGATCTACACCGCGGGCGAGTACGAGGACTTCAGACAGCAGCTCGACGGCGAGTACGTCGGCGTCGGCCTGTGGCTGCGCCGGTCCGAGGGCGGTCACGTCCGGGTCTCCCGCGTCCGCCCCGACAGCCCCGCGGCACGGGCCGGCATCGCGCCGGGTGACGCGCTCCTCGCCGTCGACGGCCACCCCACCCGGCACCGCCCGGTCACCGAGGTCGTGGCCCGGCTGCGCGGCGACGCCGGTGACAAGCCGCGCACCCAGGCCGCCGCGGCCCCCGGTACGCCCGTCGCACTCCAGCTCCAGCGCGCGGACCTGCGCCGGTCCGTGACGCTGCACCGCGCCCGGCTGCGCACGGCGAACGTCACGGTCGAGCGGCCCGCCGCGCCCGGGGGCATGACCCGGATCAAGGTCGAGGCGTTCGCCAAGGGCACCGGCGAGGAGGTGCGCGAGGCGGTCCGCTCGGCGCCGCCCGGCGGCGTCCTGCTGGACCTGCGCGGCAACACCGGCGGCCTGGTGGCGGAGGCGGTCACGGCGGCCGCCGCGTTCCTCGACGGCGGCCTGGTCGCCACGTACGACGTGCGCGGCAGCCAGCGCGCGCTCTACGCCGACCGCGGCCGGGCCACGAAGTCGCCGCTGGTCGTCCTGGTCGACGGCGGCACGATGAGCGCGGGCGAGCTGCTGGCGGGGGCGCTGCAGGACCGCGGCCGGGCCGTGGTGATCGGCTCGCCGACCTTCGGCAAGGGCTCGGTCCAGATGCCCAGCAAGCTCCCGGACGGCTCGGTCGCCGAGCTGACCGTCGGCCACTACCGCACGCCGTCGGGGCGCGGCGTCGACGGCCGCGGCATCACCCCCGACATCCCCGCCGACGACCGGGCGGAGAGCCGGGCCAGGACAGTAATGAGTGGCCTCGGAGGCGGGTCGTAGTGCGAAAATGGCCGCACTATGGCTAAGGCGAACGCGAAGACGAAGGCGAAGCGGCAGGCCGCGGAGGCCGGGCGCAAGCTCATTGCGCAGCACAAGAAGGCGCGGCACGACTACCTCATCATCGACACCTACGAGTGCGGCCTCGTGCTCTCGGGCACGGAGGTGAAGTCGCTGCGGCAGGGGCGGGCTTCGCTCGTGGACGGCTTCGTGCAGATCGACGGCGGCGAGGCGTGGCTGCACAACGTGCACATCCCCGAGTACGCCCAGGGCACGTGGACGAACCACGCGGCGCGCCGCAAGCGGAAGCTGCTGCTGCACCGCGAGGAGATCGACAAGCTGGCGTCGAAGTCCCAGGAGACGGGCCACACGATCGTCCCGCTCCAGCTGTACTTCCTGAAGGGCCGCGCGAAGGTCGAGATCGCGCTGGCCAAGGGCAAGAAGGAGTACGACAAGCGGCAGACCCTGCGCGAGCAGCAGGACCGCCGCGAGGCGGACCGCGCGATCTCGGCGGTGCGCCGGCGGCAGCGGGCCTGACCTGCGGCTAAAGCCCGGCGAAAGCCCCTGGGAATATGCTGGCACGGTGCCACGTTGTTCCCGTACGATGGCACCTGTACCCCGCAGGACGGGGTGCTCGGACTCCGCGCAAGCGGGGCCCATATTTGAAAAATCAACATGGGGATGATCGGTTTCGACAGCGGATGTCGAAGCAGGGGAAGCGAGCCGAGGAAGCGGCAATGATCTCGTTAACCATATGTCGCAACCAATAATCGCCAACACCAAGCGCGATTCCTTCGCCCTCGCTGCCTAAGTAGCGACCTGCGAAGTGTCAGCCCGGGGATGATCCCGACCCGGATCCTGGCATCAGCTAGGGGTCTTATCCACTGAGCCCGGTCACGGGGTTCTGTGGAGACATCAAACAGTGACTGAGCCCGTCGGAGACTTGTCCGCGTGATCTCCGGGGCCGAGAAAATCGCAGCGGACTGCGCTCGGAGAAGCCCTGATTCTGCACCGTTGGACGCGGGTTCGATTCCCGCCATCTCCACCGAACGGAGGCCCCGGCCTCCGGACATCCCATGTGGGCAGGAGCCCCGCCGCCGTCAGGCAGCGGGGCTCTTGTCATGCCGGGCCATGGCGCGGCCGCCGTATGTGGCGGCTCGCGCCATATCGGGGCGCGCTGTCCGCTTCTACCGTCCTCGGGCATGTACAAGACAATCAAAGGTGCGCTGAGCGCCCTCCTCGCGGCCGTGCTGGCCGCGCTCTTCCTGCCCGCGAGCGCCGCCCACGCGGCCGCCGGCACCATCGAGGAAGTCACCGGCTTCGGCAGCAACCCCGGGGCGCTGCGGATGTACCGCTATGTGCCCGAGGGGCTGCCCGCCGGCCGCCCCGTAGTCGTCGCGCTGCACGGCTGTACCCAGAACGCCGCCACGTACGGCAGGCAGAGCGGCTGGACCGAGCTCGCCGATCGCTGGGGGTTCTCCCTGGTGCTGCCGGGCCAGACCAGCGCCAACAACCTCAACAACTGCTTCAACTGGTTCCAGGCGGGCGACATCGAGCGCGGCCGGGGCGAGGCCGCCTCCATCCAGCAGATGACCGCCCGTCAGCTCGCCGACGCCGGCGGCTCCCGGGCGTACGTCACCGGGCTGTCGGCCGGCGGCGGCATGACGGCGGTCATGATGGCCGCGTATCCGGAGACGTACGCGGCGGGCGGCGTGGTCGCGGGCCTCCCGTACGGCTGCGCGCAGGCGGCGGGCTCGCCGTACGTCTGCATGTACGTGGGCGCCGCGCAGACGCCCGCGCAGTGGGGCGACCGGGTACGGGCCCAGAATCCCGGATACACCGGTCCCTGGCCCCGGCTCACGGTCTTCCAGGGCACGTCCGACACCACCGTCAAGCCGGTGAACATGGCCGACCTCGTCGAGCAGTGGACGAACGTGCACGGCACCGACCAGACCCCGGAGGCCAGGGACACGGTGGGCGGCTATCCGCACGCGGTGTACCGGGACGCGGCGGGCGCCGTGGCCGTGGAGACGTACGAAATCACCGGCATGGGGCACGGGCAGCCGCTGGACCCCGGTACCGGCCCCGCGCAGTGCGGCACGGCCGGTGCCTACATGCTCGATGTGAACCTCTGCGCCGCGTACGAGATGGGGCAGGGCTGGGGCCTGGGCGGCTGAGCTCGCCGCCCAGGCCCCGCCCGGCTCACCGGAAGGCGGCCGTCTCACCGGAAAGCGCGGAAGAACTCCCGCAGGTCGTCCAGCAGCAGGTCCGGCACCTCCAGGCCCGGGAAGTGGCCGCCGCGCGGGTACTCCGTCCAGCGCACCACCGCGTCCGACCGGTCCGCGAGATGGCGCACCGGGAGGGCGAGGTCGGCGGGGAGGACCGCGACGGCGGTCGGGGTGGTGGACGGCACCGTGTTCCCGCCCCAGCCCGCGCCGGAGTGCATCGCCTCGTAGTACAGGCGCGCCGAGGACGTGGCGGTGCCGGTGAGCCAGTAGAGCATCACGTTGGTCAGGAGGCGGTCGCGGCCGACCGCCTCCTCGGGCGTGTCCCGGCAGTCGGTCCACGCCTTGAACTTCTCGGTGATCCAGGCGAGCTGGCCCACGGGGGAGTCGGTGAGCGCGTACCCGAGGGTCTGCGGACGGGTGGACTGCAGGATGCCGTAGCCCATCTCCTCCTTCTGGACCTGCGCGCGCCGCTCCAGAGAGGCGTGCACCTCGGCGAGCTGGTCTTCGAGGAGGCCCGCGCGCTCCTCCTCGGTGGGCTCGGTGGTGGCCACGGCCGAGGGCAGCAGCGTCAGATGGACCGCGGCCACCGCCTCCGGGTGCAGCCGGCCCCACTCGCGGGCGATCATCGCGCCCCAGTCGCCGCCGTGCACCCCGTACCGCGCGTACCCCAGCCGCCGCATCAGTTCGGCGAAGGCGGCGGCCATGCGCTGGACGCCCCAGCCGGGCTGCCGGGGCGGCGGGGAGAAGGCGTAACCGGGCAGGGAGGGCGCGACGACGTCGTAACCGGCCTCGGTGAGCGGCCCGATGAGGTCGAGGAACTCGACGACCGAGCCGGGCCAGCCGTGCAGCAGGACCAGGGGCAGCGCGTCCGGGGCGCCGGAGCGGACGTGGAGGAAGTGCACGGTCGTACCGTCGATGACGGTGGTGAACTGCGGAACGCCGTTGAGCTCGGCCTCGTGCTTCCGCCAGTCGTACCGGTCGCACCAGTAGGCGGTGAGGTCCTTGAGGTACTCCAGCGGCACGCCCTGGCTCCAGCCGACGCCCGGCAGCTCATCGGGCCAGCGGGTGCGGGCGAGGCGTTCGCGCAGGTCGGTGAGGTCGGCGTCGGGGATGTCGATACGGAACGGGGAGACGGCGGCGCCGGTTTCGGTGTGCGATCGGTCAGCGGTCATGGGGCCGACGCTAGGGGGTGACGCGGACAGTGCGCGGCCCCGGCGCGGCATCAGCTCCGCCGGGGCGCCCGGCGCCGTCCCAGCAGCGCCACGGCCGCCGCCAGCGCCGCCGCGGCCGCCGGGACGGCGTATCCGGAGCCGTCCGGGCCCAGGTGGTCCGTGGCCCAGCCGCCCGCTGCCGAGCCGGTCGCGATGCCGGCCAGCAGGGCGGTCACGGCGAGCGTCAGGCCCTCGTTGACCTGGCCGGCGGGCGTGAGGGCCTGTACCCGGCCCATGCCGGTGACCATGGTCGGCGCGGTCGCCATCCCGGCCACGAGCAGGGCGCACGCCAGCACCGCGAGGCTGCCGCTCGCCGCCCCGAGGAGCGGCAGCAGCATCAGGACCGCCATGGCCGCCACACAGCCCGTGAAGCGCGCCGAGGGCCGCCGGACGGGCGGCAGCAACCCGTACAGCAGGCCCGCTGCGCACGATCCGGCCGCCTGCAGCGCCAGGATGCCGCCCGCCGCCGCCCGGACGCCGTGCCCGTCGGCGAAGCCGATCGTGACGACCTCCAGGGAGCCGAACACCGCGCCCGTGCAGAGGAAGGTCAGCAGGAGCGGCGGCAGGCCGGGGCGGCGCAACGGAGAGCGGGCGCTGTCCTTACGGAGCGCGGGCGGCGGCTCCGTAGTGCGCTGCGCGGCGAACAGCAGCACGCCCGTCAGCAGCAGCGCGGCCCCGGTGAGCGTGCCCGCCTCCGGGAACAGCGCCGTGCACAGGAAGGCCGCGAGCACCGGGCCGAGCACGAAGCACGCCTCGTCCGCCGCCTGTTCGAAGGAGTTCGCGGTGTGCAGGGCGCGCGGATCGGTGCGGAAGAGGTGTGCCCAGCGGGCGCGGGACATGCCGCCGGTGTTGGGTGTGGTGGCCGTGCAGAGGTACGCGGCGAAGAGCGTCCAGGCGGGCGCGTCGAGCCGTACGCACAGCACGAGGGCGAGCGAGCCGGCCACCGCGAGCAGCGCGGCGGGCGGCGCGACTCTGGCCTGCCCGTACCGGTCGACCAGCCGCGCGGTCCACGGCGCGACGACGGCGGTCGCCGCGAGCCCCACGGCGGTCACGGCCCCGGCCAGCGCGTACGAGCCGCGCGACCCGGCGATCATCAGTACCGCGCTGACGCTGAACATGCCCATGGGGAGCCGCGCCATCAGGTTGGCCGCGGTGAAGGCCCGGGTGCCGGGCACGGCGAAGATCCGGGCGTACGGGCGCAGGAACGGCAGCCGTACCGGGCGCCGGGGACGGGCGGGAATGGGCGAAGCGGTCACGGGCCGGGCGGCGAGGAAGAGGATCACCCCTTCACGGTCGGGCCAGTGGCCCGAGACCGTCCAACACCTGTTCCCCACGCATTCACCGTCTTCCGTTGTCAATTCGTTGTCCCCCGGGCCGCCGTCCCGCCACTTCACCTTTGTCACCATGGGCGCGTGCCCCACGACATAGAGCCGCGACTGCTGAGGGCCTTCACGGCCGTCGCCGACGAGCTGCACTTCACCCGTGCCGCCGCCCGTCTGTACGTCGCCCAGCAGGCCCTCAGCCGGGACATCCGCCGCCTGGAGCGCGATCTCGGCACGGTGCTGTTCCTGCGCACCACCCGCCAGGTGCGTCTCACCCCCGAGGGCGAGCGGCTGCTCCCGTATGCGCAGCGCGTGCTGGCCGCGCACGACGAGCTGTGCGCGGCGTTCCACGAAGGCGCGGGGCACGAGCGCCCGCTGCTCGTCGATGTCGGCGCGCCCGTGGGGACCGCGCACCGGGTGCTGGAGCGGGCCCGCGCGGCGGCGCCCGCCCTGGAGCTCGCCGCGCGCTTCCACAGCGGCCTGACCGGCGCCGCCGAAGGGCTGCTGACGGGCGGCCTGGACGTGTCCTTCGGGCGGGTCGCGGGGCTGCCGCGCGGCGTGCGGACCCGGCTGGCCCACCACCCGGTGCGGTACGAGCCGATGGCCGTCCTGCTGCCCGAGGAGCACCCGCTGGCCGCACGCGCGGCCGTGCCCGTGGACGCGCTCGCGGGGGAGACGCTGTACACGGGGGCGGGCAACGCGCACACCGCGGAGTGGACCTCCCTGGCGGCGCGCCTCTTCGAAGGGCGCGGCATCCGGGCGGCGGCGCCGTACCCGGAGATCGACGGCCCGGCCGAATTCCTCCGCGTCGTACGGAAGCGCGGCTGGTCCGTACTGGCCAGCGTCGAGTTCATCGAGGTGCCCGGGATGGTGCTGCGGCCCCTCGTGGACCCCGTACCGCTGTCCCCGGTGTCGGTGGTCTGGCGCCGGGGGCTGCGCCACCCGGGGCTGGACGCGCTGCTGGCCGCGGCGCGCGAGCTGGGCGCGGCCGGCGGCTGGCTGGCCCGCCCCGAAGGCGCCTGGCTGCCGCCCGAGGACGCCCGGCTGATGGCGGCGTGAGCGCCGCGCAGCGTGCCCCGGCCGGTACTCACCGTGGCCCGCGGCCCCGGGTGAGCGCGATATTGCGTCGGTGACACCTGGCGGCACCGCGGTGAAACGCACCGTCCCTAGCTTCGAACCGGGAGAATCGAGAGCTGGGAGGCGCGATGACAGCGGCACGCAAGGGCAAGCGGTGGATCGAGGAGTGGGATCCCGAGGACGAGGCGTTCTGGGCGGCCAAGGGGGAGCGGATCGCACGGCGGAACCTGTGGTTCTCCGTGCTGTCCGAGCACATCGGGTTCTCCGTGTGGAGCCTGTGGTCGGTGATGGTGCTCTTCATGGGGCCCGAGTACGGGCTGGACCCGGCGGACAAGTTCTTCCTGGTGGCCGTGCCGACGCTGGTCGGCGGCGTGCTGCGGGTGCCGTACACCTTCGCGGTGGCGAAGTTCGGGGGCCGGAACTGGACAATCATCAGCGCGCTGATGCTGCTGGTGCCGACCACCGCCGCGTGGCTGGTGATGGAGCCGGGGACGTCGTACCTCACGTTCATCCTGGTGGCGTCGCTCGCGGGTGTCGGTGGGGGGAACTTCGCCTCGTCGATGACCAACATCAACTCCTTCTATCCGCTCAGGAAGAAGGGCTGGGCGCTCGGGCTGAACGCCGGCGGAGGGAACATCGGTGTGCCGGTGATCCAGCTGGTGGGGCTGCTGGTCATCGGGACGGCGGGCGCCGCCTCGCCGCACATCGTGCTGGGGATCTACATCCCGCTCGCGGTGGTCTCCGCGGTGCTGTGCGCGCTGTTCATGGACAATCTCGCGCCGGTGAAGAACGACACGGGTGCCGCCAAGGACGCGGCCCGCGACCCGCACACCTGGATCATGTCGGTGCTGTACATCGGAACGTTCGGGTCGTTCATCGGGTACAGCTTCGCCTTCGGGCTCGTCCTGCAGAACCAGTTCGCGCAGACGCCGCTGCAGGCGGCCTCGCTCACGTTCATCGGGCCGCTGCTCGGCTCGCTGATCCGGCCCGTGGGCGGCAAGCTCGCCGACCGCTTCGGCGGCGCGCGCATCAGCCTGTGGAACTACGCCGCCATGGGTGCCGCGACCCTCGTCGTGATCTACGCGTCGGCGCAGAAGTCGCTGCCGGTCTTTCTCGTCGGGTTCATCGCGCTGTTCGTGCTGAGCGGGCTGGGCAATGGGTCGACGTTCAAGATGATTCCGGGGATCTTCCAGGCGAAGGCGGCACGTAAGGGGCTGACCGGTGAGGCGGCCGCTTCGTACGGGCGGCGGCTCTCGGGGGCCTCGATGGGGCTGATCGGCGCAGTCGGCGCGCTCGGCGGGCTCGCGATCAACCTCGCCTTCCGGCAGGCGTTCATGACGGCCGGTTCCGGCACCCCCGCCTTCGTGTCCTTCCTCGTCTACTACGCCCTGTGCCTGGCCGTGACCTGGGCCGTATACCTCCGGCGCCCGGCACCGGAGCCGCACTCGCGCACCGAAGAGGCGCAGCGCCCGGCATACGCGGAGGTGTGATCCGCAGTACCCGAGGAGTGGCCCCGGCGGGAACGCCCGGGGCCTCCCGGGCGTAACACTGGGGAAATAACGGTGAACCCGGGTCGTCACGGACCCTTGGCAGCATCAGGAAGCCATCCGGTCCGCCGGTCCGCCCCGGGACGGGCGGCCGGCTCGGTGAGGCCAGGCCGCCGTTGAGCCGGCGCACAACACTGCGAAGCGGGACGAGAGCCACTATGCACGACGGACAGCGAAACGAACTGCGGGACGACAGCGGGCCGCCTCAGCAGGGCGGCGAGCGGGGCGGCGGGCTGCCACTGGCCGGGTTCACGGTCGGGGTGACCGCGGCCCGCCGCGCCGCCGAGCTCGGCACGCTGCTGGAGCGCCGCGGCGCCGAGGTCGTGCACGCGCCCGCGCTGCGCATCGTGCCGCTCACCGACGACGCCGAGCTGCTGGCCGCCACCAAGCAGCTCATCGACGACGCGCCGGACATCGTCGTGGCCACCACCGCCATCGGCTTCCGCGGCTGGGTGGAGGCTGCCGAGGGCTGGGGCCTGGGCACGCCGCTGCTGGAGCGGCTGGGCGGCGTACAGCTGCTCGCCCGCGGCCCCAAGGTGCGCGGCGCGATCCGCGCGGCCGGCCTCACGGAGGAGTGGTCGCCCGCCTCGGAGTCCATGGCCGAGGTGCTGGACCGGCTGCTGGAGGAGGGCGTGGCCGGCAAGCGGCTCGCGGTCCAGCTGCACGGCGAGCCGCTGCCCGGCTTCGTGGAGTCGCTGCGCGCCGCGGGCGCCGAGGTGATCGGCGTCCCGGTCTACCGCTGGATGCCGCCGGAGGACATCACCCCGGTCGACCGCCTCCTGGACGGCATCCTCGCGCGCACGGTGGACGCGGTGACGTTCACCAGCGCCCCGGCCGCCGCCTCGCTGCTGCGCCGCGCCGAGGAGCGGGGCGTCCAGGGCGAGGTGCTGGACGCGCTGCGGCACGACGTACTGCCCGCGTGCGTCGGCCCGGTGACCGCGCTGCCCCTGGAGAACCACGAGATCGCCACGGTCCAGCCGGAGCGTTTCCGGCTGGGCCCGCTCGTGCAGCTGCTCTGCCACGAACTGCCCGGCCGCGTCCGCCCGTTGCCGGTCGCCGGGCGCCGCATGGAGATCCGCGGGCACGCGGTCCTCATCGACGGCGAGCTGCGGCCCGTGCCGCCCGCCGGCATGTCGCTGCTGCGCGCGCTGGCCAAGCGGCCCGGCTGGGTCGTCTCGCGCGGCGATCTGCTGCGGGCGCTGCCCGGCGCGGGCCGCGACGAGCACGCGGTGGAGACCGCGATGGCCCGGCTGCGGGTCGCGCTGGGTGCTCCGAAGCTGATCCAGACGGTGGTCAAGCGGGGCTACCGGCTGTCGCTGGACCCGCACGCGGAGACGAAGTACGCGGATACGTAAGGGCGTTGGCCCCCTGGCCGGGCGGGGGCGGCCCGCACGCGAGGTCGGTACCGAGGGTTCCGGCCGGGCGCCGGGCCGGGCACTCTGGAGGGAGACGTTGTCCCCGAAGGAGTGACAGGCACATGGCGGCGCCTTACGACCTGCGGTTCGACTGCGGGCGGATCTGCCTGGACCTGGTGGCCACGGCCGGCGAGCCGCCGGCCGAACGGCTCCTCGGCCCCGACCACTTGCGGGCCTGGCTCATCGGCGCGGGCGTCGTCCCGCGCAGCACCCCCCTCGACGCCGTCGACGGCAGCTGGGTCGCGCGCTTCCGGGCACTGCGCGAACTGCTGCGCCGCATCGTGCACGACGAGATCCGCGGCCGTGCGGCCGACCGCGACCTGGCGCTGCTCAACGCGACCGCCGAGGCCCCGCCCCCGCCCGAACGCGCCGTACGCGGCGTGGACGGCGTACTGGAGCGCCGCCCGGCACGCCCGCCGGACTGCGCCGGGCTGATGTCCGCGGTCGCCCGGGACGCCGTCGGGCTGCTGACCGACGCGGTGGCCCGCGGCCGGCTGCGGCAGTGCGAGGGCGAGGCGTGCTCGCGGATCTACCTGGACACCTCGCGCGGGCGCCGGCGGCGCTGGTGCTCCAGCGAGGTGTGCGGCAACCGCGAGCGGGTGGCCCGCCACCGCCGCCGCGCCACCCTCGGCCCCGCCTCCCGCGTCACCGGCTGAACACCGGAGCCGTCACCCGCTGAACACCGGAACCGTCACTCGCTGAACACCGGAGCCTCCGCGTCCGTACCCCCTGGACCAGCCCGTCAGCGAAAGCTGTCCGTACTGTCGACCGGGGAGTGGCGTTGCGCAAGGATGCCGTCGTGGCCGACCGGACGACGCCCGACGAAGAGCTCATGCGGGCCCTGTACGAGGAGCACGCCGGACCGCTCCTCGCGTTCGTCCTGCGGCTGGTGGCCGGCGACCGGCACCGCGCGGAGGACGTCGTACAGGAGACCCTGCTGCGCGCCTGGCGCAACGCCGACCAGCTGCAGCGCGCGACCGGCTCCGTACGCCCCTGGCTGGTCACCGTGGCCCGCCGGATCGTCATCGACGGGCACCGCAGCCGCCAGGCCCGCCCCCAGGAGGTGGACGCCGCGCCCCTGGAGACGCTGCCCGCCGCCGACGAGATCGACCGCGCGCTGCGCCTGATGACGATCTCCGAGGCGCTGGCCGACCTGAGCCCGGCGCACCGGGAGGCCCTGATCGAGACGTACTTCAGGGGACGTACGGTCAACGAGGCGGCGGAGGTGCTGCGGGTACCGCCCGGGACCGTACGGTCGCGGGTCTTTTACGCGCTGCGCTCCTTGAAGCTCTCGCTGGAAGAACGAGGAGTGACGGCGTGAACCGGCCCCATCCGCCCGCCGAGCCGGCGGACCACACCGACGTCGGCGCCTACGCGCTCGGCGTCCTGGACGCCGCCGACGCCGCCCGCTTCGAGGAGCACCTCGCGGGCTGCGACCGCTGCGCCGCCGAACTGGACGGCCTGCTGGGCCTGGGGCCGCTGCTGGCGGACCTCGCCGACGACGGTACGGGCACCCCGCCGTCCGAGGCCACGCTCACCCCGACGCCCTCCCGGCGCGTCCTGAGCGGCCTGCTGGGCGAGGTCGCCGCGGCCCGGCGGCGCAGCCGCGGACGGCGCCTCGCGCTCGTCGCGGCCGCCGCCGCGCTGATCGTCGGCGGGCCGCTCGCCACCCTGGCCGTCACCGGGGACGAGCCGCGGCCGACCGCGAGCCCGGCCGAGCAGATGTACGACAGCGGCGGCCGCAAGCACATCGCGGTCGACCCGGTCACGAAGGTCACCGCGGGCGTGACGATGGCCGACCGGCCCTGGGGCACCTCCGTCGCCCTCCGCCTCGGCAACGTCAAGGGCCCGCTGAGCTGCTCCCTCATCGCGATCGGCAAGGACGGGGAGCGGCAGACCGTTACCACCTGGGCGGTGCCCTACGGCGGGTACGGCATCGAGGGCGGCAGCACGAAGTGGAGCCGGCAGCCGCTGTACACGAATGGCGGCGCCGCCATGCACCGCGCCGAGATCGACCGCTTCGAAATCCGCACCCTGGACGGCGAGCGGCTGGCCGCCGTCGACGTGTGACCGGCTCTTTCGCGCGCCTCACAGGTGCGCCCGCGACCTGCTTCGCGTACGGTTGACGGCTGCCCTACGCACAGCAGAAGGGGGCCTGGGTGGCCGCGCAGAACGCCACGCACGCGCCGGAGAACTCCACGCACGCGCCGGATTCCGTAGTACCCGACAGCGACGGCGACTCCGTACGCGCCCGCGAGGTCGCGGGCGAGCAGTCGCACCTGGACCGGGTGTACCGGCGCCTCGAGGAAAAGATCGACGAGGCGCAGTTCCTGATGGCCGACGCCGCCAAGCGCGGCCAGGTCGGCACGCCCGGCGCGCTCGCCGAGCGGGACGCGCAGGTCTTCCAGGCCGGCGTCCATCTGCACCGCCTCAACTCCGAGTACGAGGACTTCCTCTTCGGCCGCATCGACCTGCTCCTGGGCAAGGACGGCAAGCGGGGCCCGGACGGCGCGTACACCTCCGTCGAGCCCGCCGACGGCGCGATCGGCCCCGACAACCGCGCGGAGATCGCCGAGACGCTGCACATCGGCCGGCTGGGTGTCCTGGACGCGGACTACTCGCCGCTGGTCATCGACTGGCGGGCGCCGGCCGCCGCGCCGTTCTACCGGGCCACGCCCGTCTCCCCGGGCCGCGTCGTGCGCCGCCGCGTCATCCGCTCCAAGGGCCGCCGCGTCCTGGGCGTCGAGGACGACCTGATGCGCCCGGAGGTCACCGCCACCCTGGACGGCCAGGAGCTGCCCGCGATCGGCGACGGCGCGCTCATGGCGGCCCTCGGCCGGGCCCGCAGCCACTCCATGCGCGACATCGTCGCCTCCATCCAGGCCGAGCAGGACATGGTGATCCGCGCGCCCGCCGCCTCCGTCACGGAGGTCGAGGGCGGCCCCGGTACGGGCAAGACCGCGGTCGCCCTGCACCGCGCCGCCTACCTGCTCTACCAGGACCGGCGCCGCTACGCGGGCGGCATCCTCATCGTCTCGCCCACCCCGCTGCTGGTCGCCTACACCGAGGGCGTGCTGCCCTCGCTCGGCGAGGAGGGCCAGGTCGCCATCCGCGCGCTGGGCGCCCTAGTGGAGGGCGCGGAGGCCACCGCGTACGACCCGCCGGAGGTGGCCCGTATCAAGGGCTCCTCGCGCATGGTGAAGGTGCTGCGCAAGGCGGCCAGGGGCGCGCTGGAGCTGTCCGCCGACGCCGCTCCGGCCGGGGAGCCGGACGGCCAGCTGACCTTCGGTGCCTTTGCCGACGAGGAGGACATGGAGGACACGGCCCCGGCCGTACGCACCGACCGCCTCCGCGTGGTCGCCTTCGGGGCCCGCGTCGAGCTGGACGCCGCGGAGCTGCGCCGCATCCGGCAGGCCGTGCTCGGCGGCACCGCGCCGGTCAACCTGCTGCGCCCGCGCGCCCGCCGGCTGATCCTGGACGCGCTGTGGGCGAAGACCGGCGGGGACCGCCGCTACAGCGACCCGGAGCTGGCCGCCGAGGCGCGTTCCGGCTTCGACGAGGACATCACCACCGAGCAGGACTTCGCCGACTTCCTGGACGCCTGGTGGCCGGAGCTGACCCCGCGCCGGGTGCTGGCCGCGATGACCGACGAGAAGCTGCTGGGCCGCTGGTCGCGCCGGGTTCTGCAGAACCGCGAGGCGCGCCTGCTGGCCCGCTCGCTGGGCGGCCGCCTGGACGCGCAGGGCCGGGGCCCGCTGTCCGTCCACGACGTCGCGCTCCTGGACGAGCTGCAGCTGATCCTCGGTGCCCCGGCACGCCCCGCCCGGCCCCGCGAGGCCGATCCGCTGGACCAGCTCACCGGCCTGGAGGAGCTGACCACCTTTGCGGACCGTAATTCCTCGGGGCGCAGCCGCCGCGAGCGGCTCGCGGAGGAGCGTACGGACTACGCGCACGTCATCGTCGACGAGGCGCAGGACCTCACGCCCATGCAGTGGCGGCTGGTCGGCCGCCGCGGCCGGCACGCGACGTGGACCGTGGTGGGCGACCCGGCGCAGTCCTCGTGGTCGGACCCGGACGAGGCCGGCGAGGCACGGGACGAGGCGCTGGGCACCCGCCCGCGCCGCCGCTTCACCCTCACGGTGAACTACCGCAACCCCGCCGAGGTCGCCGAGCTGGCGGCCCGGGTGCTGGCGCTGGCCATGCCGGGCATGGTCGCGCCGGAGGCGGTGCGCTCCACGGGTCTGCGGCCGCGGTTCGCCGTCGCGGGGGACCGGCTGGGTGATTCCGTGCGGGAGGAGGCGCGCCGGCTGCTGGCCGAGGTGGACGGCACGGTCGGCGTGGTCGTCGCCATGGACCGGCGCGAGGAGGCCCGCGGCTGGCTCGCGGACCTGGGCGACCGCGTGGTCGCGCTGGGCTCGCTGGAGGCCAAGGGGCTGGAGTACGACGCGACGCTGGTGGTCTCGCCCGCCGAGATCGCGGACGAGTCGCCGGCCGGGCTGCGCGTGCTGTACGTGGCGCTGACCCGGGCCACGCAGCGGCTGACGGTGGTCTCCGGGGCCCGCGACGAGCCGGACGCGGACGGGGTGCCGGACCTGCTGCGGGACTGAGTGTCCGGGCGTAACGCCCTGAGGTTTCGGGGCGGCCCGCGGACGGGCTGCTGAAGACATCTCCCGCGACGGGAATCGCTTTCGGGGATGGTTTGTTAGCCTGTGTGTGGCACCGGCCCGATCCAAGCCCCCGGGCCCAACCATCGTCGCTACGAGCGACCACTTGCCGCGAGGCGAGCATGGCGGGTCGGTGTCACTCAACACTTCGCGGAGGCGTCACGGGAGATCCCGTGACGCCTCCGCTGCGTTCATCCGATGACGCGGACCTGTTCCGCCTGCGGTCCCTTACGGCCCTGGGCGATCTCGAACTCCACCCGCTGGGTGTCCTCCAGATTGCGGAAGCCGTCGCCACTGATGGAGCTGTAGTGGACGAAGACGTCCGGTCCTCCGTCCTCCTGCGCGATGAATCCGTAACCCTTCTCGGAGTTGAACCACTTCACGGTGCCCTGAGCCATATTGCCCGTCCTTGCGTGTCTTTGGGGTGCTGCGGGCCAGATACTAAGGGCGGTACGCCAGATTTCCTCCCCCTTCAGGCCGTTTTTCAGGCAAAGGAGTGGGGGGTTCCGCCGAGCTGACTATCTCTCGTATTGTGGAAGAGTCTTTCCGAAACTTGTGGCTGGTTACCGTGTACCGGCCGGTAGGTGGGACGATCGAACGATGCGCAGGGCATCCGAGCTCCTGGGACAGCGCATAGGGACACAAGGGAAAGCAGAGGAAGTCGGCCATGGCAACGGCGCCTAGCGTCTCGTATTCGATGACGGTGCGACTGGAAGTTCCCGCGAGCGGCACCGCCGTCAGCCAGCTCACCACGGCCGTGGAGTCCTCCGGCGGGTCGGTCACCGGCCTCGACGTGACCGCTTCCGGCCACGAAAAACTCCGGATCGACGTCACCATCGCCGCGACGTCCACCGCGCACGCGGACGAGATCGTCCAGAAGCTGCGCGAGATCGAGGGCGTGTCGCTCGGCAAGGTCTCCGACCGTACGTTCCTGATGCACCTCGGCGGCAAGATCGAAATGTCGTCGAAGCACCCCATCCGCAACCGTGACGACCTCTCGATGGTCTACACGCCCGGCGTCGCCCGCGTCTGCCAGGCCATCGCCGACAACCCCGAGGACGCCCGCCGCCTGACCATCAAGCGCAACAGCGTCGCGGTGGTCACCGACGGCTCCGCCGTCCTCGGCCTCGGCAACATCGGCCCCAAGGCCGCGCTGCCCGTCATGGAGGGCAAGGCGGCCCTCTTCAAGCGCTTCGCCGGCATCGACGCCTGGCCGATCTGCCTGGACACCCAGGACTCCGACGCGATCGTGGAGATCGTCAAGGCCATCGCCCCCGGCTTCGCGGGCATCAACCTGGAGGACATCTCCGCGCCCCGCTGCTTCGAGATCGAGGCGCGGCTGCGCGAGGCCCTGGACATCCCGGTCTTCCACGACGACCAGCACGGCACCGCCATCGTCGTGCTCGCGGCCCTGACCAACGCGCTGCGCGTGGTCGGCAAGGACATCGGCGACGTGCGCGTCGTGATGTCCGGCGCGGGCGCCGCCGGTACGGCCATCCTCAAGCTGCTGCTCGCGGCCGGCGTCAAGCACGCCGTCGTCGCCGACATCCACGGTGTCGTGCACGCGGACCGCGAGGACCTGGTCGACGCCGACCCCGACTCGCCGCTGCGCTGGATCGCGGACAACACCAACCCCGAGGGCATCACCGGCACCCTCAAGCAGGCCGTGGTCGGCGCGGACGTCTTCGTCGGCGTCTCGGCGCCGAACGTCCTGAACGCCGACGACGTGTCCCGGATGGCCGATGGTGCGATCGTCTTCGCACTCGCCAACCCCGACCCGGAGGTCGACCCGGGCGAGGCCCGGCAGACCGCCGCCGTCGTGGCCACGGGCCGCTCGGACTTCCCGAACCAGATCAACAATGTGCTGGTCTTCCCGGGTGTCTTCCGCGGTCTGCTGGACGCGCAGTCGCGCACGGTAAACGAGGAGATGATGCTGGCCGCGGCCGGCGCGCTCGCGGACGTCGTCCTGGAGGACGAGCTGAACGCGAACTACATCATCCCCAGCGTTTTCAACGACAAGGTCGCCGGCGCCGTCGCCGGGGCCGTCCGGGACGCCGCGCACGCCGCCGGTGCGGCCGTGACGGGCACGACGGCCTGAGTACGGCGCGTCGCGTGACGCACGGCCCTAGGGGCCCCCATAGGGTGGCGGGCAGCGCATGGCTGGCCGCCACTCGGTGATCGGGCCCGGGACATGGTGCGGAGCGTCACCGGAGCGTCACCTTTTCGGAGCGATGGCGCTCTTCGTGTGACCCTCCAGGGCGCCGGATTGGCTTTACCGCCGCAGGTGGGGGCAGGATGCGTTACCGGGCGCGAGGGTCTGAACCACAGACCCGGGTCCGGGGACTGTCCGAGGGCCCTGGCAGCATCGGCTTCGCTGTGCCTGATGCGGCTCCGCCGCGTGGCACGCCCATTGGCAAGAAGAACACGGGAGTAATACATGAACCGCAGTGAGCTGGTGGCCGCTCTGGCCGACCGTGCCGAGGTGACCCGCAAGGACGCCGACGCCGTTCTGGCCGCGCTCGCCGAGACCGTCGGTGAGATCGTTGCCAAGGGCGACGAGAAGGTCACCATCCCCGGCTTCCTCACCTTCGAGCGCACCCACCGTGCCGCTCGCACCGCGCGCAACCCGCAGACCGGCGACCCCATCCAGATCCCGGCCGGCTACAGCGTGAAGGTCTCCGCGGGCTCCAAGCTCAAGGAAGCCGCCAAGGGCAAGTGATCCGGCACCGTGCTCCCGGGACGACGGAGCACGGGCCGCATCCCAGGAGAGGCAGCCATCCCGGCCGGATGGCTGCCTTTCGCATGCGTACGGGCCGCCGCGGTGCGTGCCGAGCGCTGGTACATACCGCAGCAGGGCCCGTGTACGGCCCTGAGAACGCCGAAGGGCGGACACCCCGGCCAGGGTGCCCGCCCTTCGGCGTTCAGGCGCTTCAGCCGTCGCTGGAGCCGTTCACCGGCTCCGTGTGATCAGCTGCTCAGTGAACCGTTCGGCAGTTCGACTTTCGCGCCCAGCGACACGAGCTTGTCCATGAAGTTCTCGTAGCCGCGGTTGATCAGGTCGATGCCGTGGACGCGGGACGTGCCCTGGGCCGCCAGCGCCGCGATCAGGTACGAGAAGCCGCCGCGCAGGTCGGGGATGACCAGGTCGGCGCCCTGCAGCTTGGTGGGGCCGCTGACGACCGCCGAGTGCAGGAAGTTGCGCTGGCCGAAACGGCAGGCCGAGCCGCCCAGGCACTCGCGGTACAGCTGGATGTGCGCACCCATCTGGTTCAGCGCGGAGGTGAACCCGAGGCGCGACTCGTACACGGTCTCGTGGACGATCGACAGGCCGGACGCCTGGGTCAGCGCGACCACCAGGGGCTGCTGCCAGTCGGTCTGGAAACCGGGGTGCACGTCGGTCTCCAGGGCGATGGCGTTCAGCGGGCCGCCCGGGTGCCAGAAGCGGATGCCGTCGTCGTCGACCTCGAAGGCGCCACCGACCCGGCGGTAGGTGTTCAGGAAGGTCATCATCTCGCGCTGCGAGGCACCGCGTACGTAGACCTGGCCCTCGGTGGCCAGCGCCGCGGACGCCCAGGAGGCCGCCTCCAGGCGGTCCGGGAGCGCGCGGTGGTTGTAGCCTCCGAGCTTGTCCACACCGGTGATCCGGATGGTCCGGTCGGTGTCCATGGAGATGATCGCGCCCATCTTCTGCAGCACGCAGATGAGGTCCTCGATCTCGGGCTCCACGGCGGCGTTCGACAGCTCGGTGACGCCCTCCGCCAGTACGGCGGTCAGCAGCACCTGCTCGGTCGAGCCGACGGACGGGTACGGCAGCCGGATCTTGGTGCCGCGCAGCCGCTGCGGGGCCTCCAGGTACTGGCCGTCGGCCCGCTTCTCGATGACCGCGCCGAACTGGCGCAGCACGTCGAAGTGGAAGTCGACCGGCCGGCCGCCGATGTCGCAGCCGCCCAGGCCCGGGATGAAGGCGTGGCCGAGGCGGTGCAGCAGCGGGCCGCAGAAGAGGATCGGGATCCGGGAGGACCCCGCGTGCGCGTCGATGTCCGCGACGTTGGCGCTCTCCACGTGCGACGGGTCGAGGATCAGTTCCCCGGACTCGTCGCCCGGGCGGACGGTCACGCCGTGCAGCTGCAGCAGGCCGCGCACGACGCGTACGTCGCGGATGTCGGGCACATTGCGCAGCCGGCTCGGCTCACTGCCGAGCAGCGCGGCGACCATGGCCTTGGGCACGAGGTTCTTCGCGCCGCGGACCTTGATCTCGCCCTCCAGCGGTGTGCCGCCGTGGACAAGCAAAACGTCGTCGGTCATGGATCTCGCGTTCCTGGAGACGGACAGGGACCAAGCTGAAATGGTAAGGGCGGTGCAGGGGTAGTCCGTAGGGGCGAGTGGCCCTGGCGCGTGTAATAGCTTTGTCACAACACGTACGGTTTATCGGGTGGAACGCACCGTGATGTGCGACAGGGCCCGGATGCCGGGTGGGTCGCACTGCGTCCGGTCCGGCCGGAGTACGTGCATACGGGTGCGGCCATTGGCGCCCCGCGCGGGCCCGAAGTGCGGGATCATGTCGCCATGACCGAGGTGTCCTCGCTCACCGGCCGGCTGCTCGTCGCGACGCCGGCGCTCGCCGACCCGAACTTCGACCGGGCCGTGGTGCTGCTCCTCGACCACGACGAGGAGGGCTCGCTCGGCGTCGTACTGAATCGCCCCACGCCCGTCGGCGTGGCGGACATCCTGCAGCCCTGGGCCGAGCTGGCCGGCGAGCCGGGCGTGGTCTTCCAGGGCGGCCCGGTCTCGCTGGACTCCGCGCTGGGCGTCGCGGTGGTCCCGGGCGAGGCGGGCGAGCACGCCGCAGCCCCGGTGGGCGGCGACGCGGCCGAGGGAGCCGACACGGACGGCGACGGCCCCCTGGGCTGGCGCCGCGTCCACGGCGCGATCGGCCTGGTCGACCTGGAGGCCCCGCCCGAGCTGCTCTCCGCCGAGCTCGGCTCGCTGCGCATCTTCGCCGGGTACGCCGGCTGGGGCCCGGGCCAGCTGGAGGAGGAGCTGGTGGAAGGCGCCTGGTACGTCGTCGAATCCGAGCCGGGCGACGTCTCCTCCCCGTCCCCCGAACGCCTCTGGCGCGCCGTCCTCCGCCGCCAGCGCAACGAACTGGCGATGGTGGCGACGTATCCCGATGATCCTTCGTTGAACTGATCCGCGGGCCGCCGGGTCCGGTTCGGCGCGCGCGTGAGTACCCTTGGCAGTTATGAGCACTCTTGAGCCCGAGCGCGGGGCAGGTACAGGCACCCTCGTGGAGCCGACGCCGCAGGTGTCGAACGGCGACGGTGACCACGAGCGCTTCGCCCATTACGTCCAGAAGGACAAGATCATGGCGAGCGCGCTGGACGGCACGCCCGTCGTCGCGCTCTGCGGCAAGGTCTGGGTCCCGGGCCGCGACCCGAAGAAGTACCCGGTCTGCCCCATGTGCAAGGAGATCTACGAGTCCATGGGCGCCGGTGGCGACAAGGACAAGGGCGGCAAGGACGGCAAGGGCGGCGGCAAGAAGTAGGCCCCGGCCCCGGTCCTCCGTACGGTGACGCCCGGCCCGCTCCCACGGGGAGCCGGCCGGGCGTTGTGCTTTTCAGGCCGGCCGTACGCACGCTGGATCTTCGTGTCAGCCGTGCCCAAGCCGGAGCTTCGCGTCAGCCGTACGCGCGCCGGCTGAGGTCGAAGACGCCGCCGCTGTCGGCGGCGGCCACGCACAGGTTGGGGTAGCCGCGTACGACGAACGAGGCGCTGCCCTGCCAGAGGCTCTTCGCGACGACCGTCACCGGCTGGTAGACCATCGGGCAGGGGCGGCGGACCGGCTCCAGCGCCCGGAAGTCGCCGTACGCGCGTGTCAGGGCCCGGCAGGCCGAGTAGGGGCGCGGGTGGGTGCCCCCGGTGGGGTAGCAGCGCAGGTACGCGGCGGCGATCACCCGGCCGCCGGTGCTCGTGCCCTGGTGGATGACGATGCTGGCCTCGCCGACCGGCGCCCGGTGGGGCGCGGCGGCGGCCGGCGCCGCGGCTGCCGAGAGGGGCAGCAGGCCGAGGGCGGCGACGGAGAGCAGGGCGGCGCGGACGCGTCTCTTGCGCATGGCGGATTCCTTACGATGGGCTGAAAGTTGGGTGAGACGGACATCTCGCCTTATGGATAGCCCTGCCGGGGTGTCGCGCGGCTGATTGTGGTCCGCAGGTGGCGTGTCGGGCGGCCGGCCCCGGCGCGTGTCGCTGCTGCGGGTAACCGTGCCTGTGCGGCCAGGAGTTACGGGAGGCCGGCGCGCGGCGCCTCTTGGGTGCCCGGCGGCAGCGTCTCGGACGCCCGATCGACGGACCGCCCCCAAACGTGTGAGCCCCCCGAAAGGCGGGCGCGGTGCGGCCGGGACCCTGGCACCGTGTACCCACGCCGTGGCGCGGGCATGCCGATCCGGTACGCCGGTCCGGTGCGCCGGCCCGGTTTTCCGGTACACCGACCCGGTATGTCGACCCGGCATGTCGAACACCCGCACAGAACCTGCCTGCGGGCAGTCATAAGGCGTCAAGTGGCGTCAAGTGCACGGCATGTGCGGTACGTGCGGTAACGCACGGTGCTTGTGAAAGGTGGCAATACGCTCTCTTCGGAGGTCCAGGACGTGCCAGGACCAACCAGCGCCAACCCGAAGGTCGGTGACGGAACCTGCCTTCATGGACCCTCGCGTCGCGGGCCTGCGAAGATGTGCCAGAGTTGCCACGTCCGGGCTGTGAGCACGTACCGTACGGCGAGGCGGAACAGCACAGCCGGGACACCGGGGAAGGGGCAGCTGGGTTGACCACGCACGCACCGCAGGCGTCGCATTCCGTGACGTTGCCGGCCTCGCTCGACGAGGCCGTGGCGGCGCTGGCCGCCATGCCCGCCGCCGTGCCTGTGGCCGGCGGCACCGATCTGATGGCCGCTGTGAACTCCGGGCTGCTGCGCCCGGCGGCGCTGGTCGGCCTGAACCGCATCAGCGAGATCCGCGGCTGGCAGTACCAGGACGGCCACGCGCTGCTCGGCGCCGGCCTCACGCTCGCCCGCATGGGGCGCCCCGACTTCGCGGCCCTGATCCCGGGCCTCGCCGCGGCCGCCCGCGCCGCCGGGCCGCCGCAGATCCGCAACGCCGGGACGCTCGGCGGCAACATCGTCACGGCCGCGCCGACCGGCGACACCCTCCCGGTACTGGCGGCCCTCGAAGCCACCGTGATCATCGCGGGCCCGGGCGGCGCCCGCCGCGAGGTCCCGGTCAGCCACCTGCTCGCGGGCATGGAGATGCTGCGCCCCGGCGAGATCGTCGGATTTGTGCGCGTACCGCTGCTGCACGCGCCGCAGACGTTCCTCAAGGCCACCGGGCGGACGGGGCCGGGGCGCGCGGCCGCATCCGTCGCGCTGGTACTCGATCCCGCACGCCGGGGCGTGCGCTGCGCGGTCGGCGCGGTCGCGATGATGCCGCTGCGCCCGCTGGACGCCGAGCAGTGGGTGGCCTCGCTCATCGACTGGGACAACGACCGCGGCCTGGCCCCCGAAGCACTGACCGCCTTCGGGGACTACGTGGCCGCCGCCTGCATCCCGGACCCCGCGCCGCCGGAGGACGGTACGGAGGCGGTTCCCCTGCCCCCTGCCGCCCTGCACCTGCGCCGTACGGTGGCAGCACTGGCGCGCCGAGCACTTGGGAGGGCGCTCTCGTGAGTGAGCGCAGCGAGCGAACCGACAAGAGGCGCGCGCATGTGGCATGCGTGCCCGCCGAGCGAGCCGAGCGAAGCGAGGCCGGCGCATGAGTGACGGGGACACCCCGCGTCAGCCCCAGCACGGACAGGGCTGGGAGCCGCTGCCGCAGGGCGAGTACGACCAGGAGGCCACGGCCTTCGTCCAGCTGCCCGACGACCTGGAGGCGTACGGGCTGAACGGGGCGTACGGGTCGGGCGCTTACGGCGCGGGCGGCTACGCCCCCGGCGCGTACGGCGCGGCCATCTACGGGACGCAGGGCGCGCACGGTGCGCAGGGAGCGGCGGGTGGCCAGGGTGCCCCGGCCGCCGGCGGCGCTGGTGACGCGTACGGCGGGTACGGCGCGGGCGCGGAGGGCGAGGCAGGCGCCGACCCGCTCGCGGCCCCCGGCCACGGGTACATCCCGCCGGACCACTTCCCGGGCGCGGGCCACGGCTCGGTGCCGGGTGCCGGTGACGCGGCCGCGGGGGACGCGGCGGGTGCGGATGCCGGTGCCGGTGCCTCGCCGTACGCCGCCGCCCCGGTGGCCGGCGCGGGCATGGACCCCGCGGCGACCGGCCAGTGGACCATGCCGTTCATGGACCCGGCGGCGGACGCGCCGGCGGCGATGCCGTACGGCGGCGCCGAGCAGGGTGGCCCCGCGGGCCACGGCGGTGCCACGGAGCACGGCGGAGGCGCGGACAAGGACAGCGACGGGCCGGACACCGTGGAGTGGCCGGTCGCGGGCGGGGCGGGCGCGGGCCGGTGGACGATCCCCACCGCCGGTGACGAGGTGCTGGAGGAGTCCGGCGAGTACCTGGTCGGCGACGACCGCCAGGGCCCGCACGGCGGTTACCCGGTGTACGAAGCCGAGCAGCCCCAGCAGCCGCATCAGACACAGCAGTCACATCAGCCCCAGCAGCCCGCGGCTGAGGCACCGGAGGCCACCGGTCACTGGGACTTCCACGCGGGGGAGATGCTTCCGCAGCACGTCGGTCCGTACCACGTGGGGCCGCATCCCGCCGCGCAGGGCATGGCGCCGTCGGGCGCGCCCGGGGTGAGCGACGCGCCGGGTGCGCCCGATACGGGCGTGCAGTGGCCGCTGCCCGGCGACCTGCACACACCGCACCCCGGTTTCACGGGCCACGGCGTGCCCCCGGTCCAGGGCGAGCAGTGGCCGAGCCCCGGCCAGAGCACCCAACCCACGTCGTACCAGAGCCTGTTCAGCACGCCGGGCGGTGGCATCGCGGACGGCATCGCACTGGCCGATGCCCTCGTCTCCGGCACCAGGGCCACCCCGAAGCCGCTCCCGGAGGCGGCGCAGGCGGAGGAGGAGCGCGCGGAGGCTGCGCCGGCTGCCGCCGAGCCGGGGGCCGACCCTGCGCCCGAGGCTGCGGCTGAGTCGGTGCCCGAGGCGGCGCCTGCCGAAGAGCCGCAGGTTGCTGAGGCGGGTGCTCCTGAGGTGAGTACCCCCGCGGTTGCCGTCTCCGAGGAGGCGAGCGTTCCGGAGGAGGCAGCGCCCGCTGCCGAGGCTGAGGTGGAAACCGAGGCCGAGGCCGAGGTCGAGGCGCCGGCGGAGCCCGCCGAGCCCAACTCCCCGGCTCCGGCGGAGGACACCGAGCCCGGCGCCGAGACCACCGCCGAGAGCGCGCCCACCGACACGGCTGTCGACCCGGGCACTGCCCCGGACACCAGCACGGACGCCGAGGTCGCCGAGGTCAAGGCCGACGCCGACGCCGACGTGCCCGCAGCCCCCGAAGCGACGGCTCCCGAGGCATCCGCCCCCGAGGCAGCCGCTCCCGGGGAGCCCGAAGAGGCGCCCGCCGCGCCCACCGTGTCCGAAGCTCCCGAAGCTCCTGAGAAGTCCGGCGAGCCCGAGGAGCCGCAGGCGCTCAAGAAGTCCGAGGCGTCAGAGGTATCCGAGGCATCCGAGGAATCCGCGGAGGCGGCGCCCGCCGCTGCCCCCGTGGACCCCGCCCCGCACGCCGACCTCGAACACCCCCGTGCTTCCTACGTGCTCACCGTGAACGGCGTCGACCGCCCCGTCACGGACGCCTGGATCGGCGAGTCCCTGCTCTACGTGCTGCGCGAGCGGCTCGGCCTCGCGGGGGCCAAGGACGGCTGCTCCCAGGGCGAGTGCGGCGCCTGCTCCGTGCAGGTCGACGGCCGCCTCGTGGCGTCCTGCCTGGTACCCGGTGCGACCACGGCCGGCAGCGAGGTCCGTACGGTCGAGGGCCTGGCCAAGGACGGCGCGCCTTCCGATGTGCAGCGCGCGCTCGCCGCCTCCGGCGCGGTGCAGTGCGGCTTCTGCGTACCGGGCATGGCCATGACCGTGCACGACCTCCTGGAGGGCAACCACGCCCCCACCGAGCTCCAGGCCCGTCAGGCCCTGTGCGGCAACCTCTGCCGCTGCTCCGGGTACCGCGGCGTCCTGGACGCCGTGCAGGAGGTCGCCCGTTCCCGTTCCGAGGCCGCCCAGGCCGCCGCCGACGACCGCGACCAGGAACACGACCGGCAGCACGACCAGGCGCCGGGCCAGGACCGGGCCCAGGCTGCGGACCAGGTGCAGGACCAGCACGAGCCGGCCGCCCGCATCCCGCACCAGGCAGGCCCGGCCGACCCGGCCGCGTACGAGCAGCCGTACGCCGGGGAGCCGCACGCCGCCGGCCACACGGACCCCGCGGGTCACGCCGACCCGGCAGGCCCGTACTCCGACGGCCAGTACCCCGACGGCCAGTACACCGACGGTACGTACCCCGAGGGCGCCTACTCCGACGGCACGCACGTCGACGGCGCGTACCCCGACGGCGGCGCCCCCGCCCCCGAC
>NZ_NHSG01000414.1:0-2771 GCF_020024005.1 Streptomyces purpurogeneiscleroticus | reverse complement strand
TGTACTCGGCGTATTCGGTTGCGCTTGAGGGGGAAGGGCAGGTCGCTCGGCAGCGAGGCCGGTGGATGCTCGGCCGGGCCGGTCGGGTGGCGCCGGTCGATTCGCCCGAGCGCCGCCGGGCGGCGGAGCGGTGGGCGTCGGGTGAGCCCGTCCTCACCGCCCTCGCCTCGGCCGTCGGAATTCGCGAGGGTAAGAGCGAGGAGTCGACGGGTGTGGGCGATGTCGCGGTGGAGACCGTGCTGGCCGTTGTCGATGACGCGTTGAGGGAACTGGAGGCCGTGCGGCAGCGGCGTGCCATTGAGGACGCCGCCTTTGACAATGTCTGGCGCGGCATCTGACCCCATCACCGCCATCGATATGTTGGTCACCCGCGGTGATGGCGGCCGCAGTTGGCGGAACGTTTTATCAAGTTGCTTGTGCCCTCGTGAAGTTGCTGTTCGGGGACTGTGTGATGAGCGCGATGGCACGGGAGTTCTTACGCCGCTCCAGTGATCTTGGAGCGGCGGGGCGGGGCGTGGGAGGACTCGCGTGGGCGGGCGCGATTAGCTGGGATGCGTGCCATACGAACTTTTCACGCGCCAGCGCTCGTTCGACGGACCGTGTACGACGACCATGGACGGGGGGCGTACGTGTCCGCGCTGAGCAGTGTGGCCGCCGCCGCGCCCCGGAGCGCGTCCGCCGCTGACGCGGCCCTGTTCGGGTGGGCGAGGGAGCTCGTCACTCCCGCGCTGCGCCGGGTCGTCGAGGAGCTGCCCGCGCCGCAGCGGGAGGTCGCCGGGTACCACCGCGGCTGGCACGGGGCCGATGGGAGTGCGGCCGCCGAGCCGGTCACGGAGCGCGGCGGGAAAGCCGTACGTCCGGCCCTGGTCTTCCTGTCCGCGCTGGCGGTCGGGGCGCCCGCCGACAGCGTCGTGCCGGGGGCCGTCGCGGTCGAACTCGTACACGACTTCTCGCTGCTGCACGACGACGTCATCGACGCGGATCCCCTGCGTCGCCACCGGCCCGCTGTGTGGCGGCAGTACGGTACGCCGGCCGCGGTGCTGACCGGTGATGCCCTGCTCATCAGCGCACTGGCCGTACTGGCCGCCGACTCCACCCCGCACGCCGCGGCCGCCACCAAGGAACTGTCGTGCGCGCTGGACGACTTGCTGCGCGGCCAGAGCCAGGACGTGGCCTTCGAAAGCACGCCCAGGGTAGGCGCCGAGGAGTACCTCGAAATGGCGGCGGGGAAGACGGGCGCGCTGATGGGCTGCGCGTGTGCGTTGGGGGCATTGCTGGCCGGCGCGTCCGAGGCGCGCACCTCCGGGCTGCGGGACTTCGGCCGGCACCTGGGCATCGCCTTCCAGTGCGTGGACGACCTGCTGGGCATCTGGGGCACCACGCTGCGCAGCGGAAAGCCGGTGGGCGCGGACGTCGCGGCCCGGAAGAAGTCACTGCCGGTGGTCGTGGCGCTCGCCGACACGGGGCCCGCCGGCCGGCGGCTGGCGGAGCTGTACGACCGTACGGAGCCGCTGTCGGCCGCGGACATCGTGACGGCCGGCGAGCTGATCGAAGAGGCCGGCGGGCGCGAGGCGACCGCCGTGGAGGCCAGGCGGCAGGTGGGCGCCGCGATGCGGGCACTGGCCCGCGCGGAGCCCGTCCCGTCGGTGTACCGGCAGTTGCACGATCTCGCGCTGTTGGTGACGCGGCGGGACCATTGACGACCCGAGTAACTCACGGTCGGCCGAGTAACTCACGGTCGGCCGGGTAACCGCAATTCGGTGACGTGCGCGATCGATACGGTCGGGGACGTAACCCATTAAGGCCCGCAGCCGTTTCTTCCAGTAGCCATTGCGCTTTCTTGGCGGATATCGCGGGACCCAGCCGGGGGCGGCGGATTTTTGGAACAGAGACAGCACACCCTTCACGCGAAAAAAGCGTCGGCCGACGGGCCTCCGGCGATCAGTGTGTACGGCCTCCGGGTCGCGCGCGGGGAACGGACCCTGATCGACGACATCAGTTTCGCCGCGCCCCGCGGTGCGATCGTCGGCCTGCTCGGCCCCAGCGGTTGCGGAAAAACCACGCTGCTGCGGTCCGTCGTCGGAATTCAGACCTGTGCGGCGGGACATGTCCAGGTACTCGGTCATCCGGCCGGTGCCGCGGCCCTGGAGACCCGCGTCGGGTATGTCACGCAGGCGCCGTCCGTGTACACCGACCTGACGGTTCTCGAGAACCTGCGGTACTTCTCGGCCGCGTTGGGGCTGCGGGGCTGGCGCCGGGAGAACGCCGTGGTGCGGGTGGTGAAGGAGGTCGACCTGGCGGACTGGGCCGACCAGCCGGTCGGCCGGCTGTCGGGCGGCCAGTACTCGCGCGTCTCGCTGGCCGTCGCGCTGCTCGGCTCACCGGAGCTGCTGGTCATGGACGAGCCGACGGTGGGTCTCGATCCGCTCATCCGGCAGGAACTGTGGGCCGTCTTCCGGCGGCTGGCCGACGAGGGGACCACCCTGCTCGTCTCCAGTCACGTCATGGACGAGGCCGACCGCTGCGACCGGCTGCTGCTCATGCGCGACGGCCGGCTGCTGGCTTCCTGCGAGCGGTCGGAGCTGCTGGCGCACACGGGCTGCGCGAGCGTGGAGGGCGCCTTCATGCGGCTGGTGCGACCGGAGGAGGCGAGGACGGCGGGCGGTTCCGGCACCGCGTCCAGCACCGCGTCCAGCACCGCGTCCAGCACCGCGTCCGAGTCGCCCTCCGAAGCGGCCACCGAGCCGCCCCCGGAACCGACCACCCTCACC
>NZ_NHSG01000413.1:0-28222 GCF_020024005.1 Streptomyces purpurogeneiscleroticus | reverse complement strand
CGCCCCGCGAAGCTGCCGCACGTACCCGACGCCGCCAAGGCCCAGCTCGCCTCCGACCTCACCGAAGAAACGCTCGGCGGCAAGGTCGACGTCCTGATCGACACGGTCGGCGGCACCATCCTGCGCACCGCCCTCACCCTCGTCCGCCCGCGCGGCCGGGCCGCCCTCCTCGGCTACACCGCCGGCCGCGAACTCACCCTCGACCTCGCAGACTTCTTCCTCGCCGACGTCTCCCTCCTCCCGGTCAACATGATCTCCCGCGGCCGGGAAGTCGCCCCCGAGGTCCTACGCCTCCTGCCCGACCTGTCCTCCGGCGCACTGACGCTGCCGTATGAGAGTTACGGGATGGACGCGCTCGGCGAAGCGGTGGAACGCCTGCGCACGGGCACGGCAGTGGGCAAGATCGTCCTCGACATGGAGCACACCGGTAACTGAACCCGGGTACTGTCCCGCCGCGGAGACTCAAAGGGCCCCCTCCCACAGAAGGGGGCCCTTCGCGCTTGCTGGGTCAGGACTGGGAAACGCCCGCCTGCGCGGCGAGTTGATCTGGGTTGACGGGGAGCCAGTCGTAGTCGATGGAGTTCCAGAAGGCGCACTGGCGGCGCGCCTCGTACACCTCGGTCTTCAGCGCCCGGCTCTCACCGCCCGGCAGCAGGGACATGAACTTCCCCGCTCGGTACGAGGGCCAGGCGGCGATTCCCGGGGTGGCGGGCTTCCCGTGCTTCACGAACGAGCCCCAGTAGCGCACCATCTCGCTGGACAGCTGCTGCTGCTCGGGAGTCAGCAGCGCCGAGGTCGCCGAGGGCAACAGGTACGGCATCTCGCTGGCGTGCGAGGCCCCAGGGTCGAAGCCGCTGGAGGGCCGGCCGGTGGGCGGGTGCGGGTCGTTGAACTCGTAGTAGTACGTGTGCGGTTGACGCTTCGAGTACTGGGCCGTGAGGTTCTGGTACTGGCAGCCCCCGAGTCCGTAGAAGGTACTGCTGTCGCCCCACAGGGCGCCGAAGGCGTACGCCCCGGTGTACGAGTCGCCGTAGGCGCTGAACGGATAGTGCGCGAGGACGGCGTCGGCCTCGTCCCCGAACTCGATGCGGACCGCTCGCTCGTACTGGTCCTTTGTCGCGTTCGCGAACGGCAGCGCCCAGCTGCGCACCTCGTCACGCGTGTGGCCGATGAGGAGGGGGACGTTCGCGGTCCGGCCGGTGCGTACGGCATCGAGCGGAGCGACGGGCAGTTCGGGAACCCCGGACGTGGGCAGCGGACCGCTCACGACGCCGCCGATGAAGTCCTTCGCCGCGGCCTGCAGTTCACTGGCGGGCTTGGCCCGCAAGCAGGCCGGATCCGCCGAGGTGGCGGAGCAGCCGGCGGCCGTCGCGTACTTCTCCCCGCGGGCGACGGCCTGCTTCACCGTGTAGCTCGGGCATCCGCCGCTCTGGATGATCGCGCCCGAGAAGAGACCACGGGCCGGGGGCGATGCCAGGAGCGCGCAGACGGAGTGGCCGCCGGCCGACTCCCCGGCGATGGTGACCTGGCTCGCGTCTCCGCCGAACGCGCCGATGTTGCGCTGGGTCCAGCGCAGCGCCGCCTGCTGGTCGAGCAGACCGTAGTTGCCCGCGCCCTGCTTGCTCAGCCCGGGCAGGTCGAGGAAGCCGAACACGCCGAGGCGGTAATTGATGGTGACGACCACGACGTTGTTGGCCCTGGCGATCAGCGAGCCGTCCTGCGTGTCTCCCGAACCGGAGGAGAAGCCGCCGCCGTGGATCCAGAACATCACCGGCAGCGGGCGGCCGGCCCTGTTGGCGGGGGCGTAGACGTTCAGGTACAGGCAGTCCTCACTCATCCCCGGGCTCGTGCTGCTCCCGGACTGCAGACAGCGGGAGCCGGGGAAGGTGGCCGACCGGGTGCCCGGCCACGCGGCAGCGGGTGCCGGCGGCTGCCAGCGTTGGGCGGCGACGGGCGGAGCCGCGTACGGAATGCCGAGGTAACGGTCGACGCCGTCCGCCGAGGATCCCGCGACCGAACCCTTGTCGGTGCGGACGGTCAAAGAGCGTGCGGCGGCTGACGCGGGCACAGCCGATATGAGGGACAGCAGGACAAGGAGGCTCGCCAGACAGGCAAGTCTCTCTCGGACAGTAGATCGCACTGATTCTCCTGAGAGTCGGAGCGATGGGCGCTCATGCTCCGACTCGTGCGGTGGATGCGCTACATCTCCGTTCCGCTCCGCGGACCGGAGTGTGTTCTCAACTGCCTTCTCTCGCTGCGAAGTTGAGCAATATGTAAGCGCTTTCGTACGGCTCCCGGCTGAGGCGGTCCAGGGCCGGGAGTCACCGCCCTCCCGGCCCTGCGTCGTGCGGGATGTCAACTCGCCCGCGCGAGCCCCAGTGCCACGTCGACGATCATGTCCTCCTGGCCGCCGACGAGCCCGCGCTTGCCGACCTCGACGAGGATCGTGCGGACGTCGATGCCGTAGCGCTCGGCCGCCGCCTCTGCGTGCCGCAGGAACGAGCCGTAGACCCCGGCGTAGCCGAGCGTGAGCGTCTCGCGGTCGACACGGACCGGCCGGTCCTGCAGCGGGCGTACGAGATCCTCGGCCGCGTCCTGAAGCGCGAAGAGATCGCAGCCGTGGTTCCAGCCGTTGAGGTCGGCGACCGCGATGAACGGCTCGATGGGGCAGTTGCCCGCGCCCGCGCCCTGACCGGCGAGGGAGGCGTCCACGCGGGTCACGCCCTCCTCGACCGCGACCATGGAGTTGGCGACCGAGAGGGAGAGGTTCTCGTGGGCGTGGATGCCGATCTCGGTGGCGGGGTCCAGCACGTCGCGGTAGGCGCGCATCCGCTCGCGCACGCCGTCCATCATCAGCCGGCCGCCGGAGTCGGTGACGTAGACGCAGTGGGCGCCGTACGACTCCATGAGCTCGGCCTGCCCGGCCAGCGTCTTGGCGTCGGCCATGTGGCTCATCATCAGGAAGCCCGACACGTCCATGCCCAACTCGCGGGCGGTGGCGATGTGCTGGGCGGAGACATCGGCCTCGGTGCAGTGTGTGGCGACCCGCACCGAGCGCACCCCGAGCGCATACGCCTGCTTGAGCTCCTCGATGGTGCCGATGCCGGGCAGCAGGAGAGTGGTGAGGCGGGCGTTCTTGATATGAGCGGCGGCCGCCTCGATCCACTCCCAGTCGGTGTGGCTGCCGGGGCCGTAGTTGAGCGAGCCGCCGGCGAGGCCGTCGCCGTGGGACACCTCGATGCCGTCGACGCCGGCCGCATCGAGCGCGGCCACGATCCGGCCCACCTGCTCGGGCTCGATGCGGTGCCGGATGGCGTGCATGCCGTCGCGCAGGGTGACGTCCTGGATGAACAGCTTGTCGGTGGTCATGCGCCGGCTCCCTGGAGTTCGGTGGCACGGGCGGCCATGGCCTCGGCCATCCGCAGGGCCGCACTGGTCATGATGTCGAGGTTCCCGGCGTAGGCGGGGAGATAGTGGGCCGCGCCCTCGACCTCCAGGAACACGGACACCTGGTGGGTGGCCGCGGCCCTGGTGAGGGTGTGCACCGGCTGGTCCGCGGGGACGGGGGTGATCTGCACCTGCTGCTTGAGGCGGTAGCCCGGCACGTACGCCGACACCTCGTCGACCCGCTGCGCGACCGCTGTACGGATCGCTTCGTGGGTCGCCTCGTCGGGCGCGTCCACGAGCGCGAGCACGGTGTCGCGCATGATCAGCGGCGGCTCGGCCGGGTTGAGGATGATGACGGCCTTGCCGTGCTCGGCGCCGCCGACCGTCTCGATGGCGTGGCTGGTCGTCTCGGTGAACTCGTCGATGTTCGCGCGGGTGCCGGGGCCGGCGCTCTTCGAGGCGATCGAGGCGACGATCTCCGCGTACGGGACCGGCGCCACCGAGGAGATCGCGGAGACGATCGGAATGGTGGCCTGGCCGCCGCACGTCACCATGTTCACGTCGTCCGCGGCGACGTGGTCGTCGAGGTTCACCGCGGGGATCACCATCGGGCCGATGGCGGCGGGCGTGAGGTCGATGAGCTGCTTGCCGTACGGGGCGAGCGCGGCGGCGTTGGCGACGTGCGCTTTCGCGGACGTGGCGTCGAAGACGATCTTGATGTCCTCGAAGCCGTCCATCGCGATCAGGCCCTGGACGCCCTCGGCGGTCACGGGGACCCCGAGCCGCTCGGCGCGGGCGAGCCCGTCGGAGGCGGGGTCGATGCCGACCATCGCACCCATCTCCAGGGTGTCCGAAAGGCGGAGCACCTTGATCATCAGGTCGGTGCCGATGTTGCCCGAGCCGATGACGGCGACCTTGGTCTTCATGCGGAGGCTCCTTCGTCGCCGGAAGCGTGGAAGCGGACGGAGACGGAGCCGAGCCCGGTGATCTCGGCGCTGAACACGTCTCCGGCTGCGGCGGGCACCATCGGGCCGAGCGCACCGGACAGCACGACCTGGCCCGCGCGCAGCGGATCGCCGACGTCGCGCGCGGTGCGGGCGAGCCAGGCCAGGGCGGTCAGCGGATCGCCCAGACAGGCCGCCCCGTTACCCGTGGAGACGGTTTCTCCACACCGCTCGAGGGTCATGGCGGCCTCCACCGGCTCGAACTCGGTGAGCGGCTTGGCCGGGGTGCCGAGAACGTAGAGCGCGGAGGATCCGTTGTCCGCGACGGTGTCGCCGAAGGTGATGTCCCAGTCGGCGATCCGGCTGTCCACGATCTCCAGGGCGGGGACGGCGTGCGCCACTGCGGCCCGGATCTGCGCGGCGTCGTGCGGTCCTTCGGTGAGGTCGGCGCCCAGTACGAACGCGATCTCCGCCTCGACCTTCGGCTGCAGCAACTCGCCGACCGGTACGGACGCCCCGTCCGCGACGCTCATGTCCGCGAACAGCACCCCGAAGTCCGGCTGGTCCACGCCCAGTTGCCGCTGCACGGCGGGGGAGGTGAGGCCGATCTTGCGGCCGGTGATGCTGCCGCCCGCTTCGAGGCGGCGCGCGGTGAGCAGCTCTTGGACGGCGTAGGCCGCCTTCACGTCGTCGCTGCCGATCAGATCGCGGACCGGGGGACAGGGAACACGGTCGGCGGTGGCACGCAGCAGACGATCGGCCGCCTGCGCCACGGCGTCGTCGCCGGGAGAGAACTCGTTCATGCCCACAGCTTGAACACGGGGGCCGTCCCACGCCCAGCAATGAGTTCCGCCTCGCGGAACTCGGCCGCCGATCAGTGGCCGTGCGGCAGCCGATCAGTGGTTGCGCAGCTCCGCGCGGCGGCCGAGCGTCGCGGAGATCCCTGCCGCGGCGGCCCGCACACTGGTGGCGTGCCGGGCGGGCTGGAACCGGTGCACCGGGCCCGTCACACTGACCGCCGCCACGATCTCGTCCGACGGCCCGAAGATCCCGGCGGCCACGCAGACGATGCCGACCGCCGACTCCTCGTACTCGAAGGCCACGCCCTTGGTGACGACGTCGGACAGCTGGCGCGTCAGCACGTCGACGTTGGTGATCGTCCGGGGCGCCTTGCGCTCCAGGGGCCCGCGCAGCGCGGCCTCCCGCACTTCGGCCGGGGCGTGGCTCAGCAGCACCTTCCCGATGGCCGTCGCGTGCAGCGGCATGCGCCCGCCGAGCCGCGACGGGGAGTGGGCCTGTTGGTGGCCGCCCATCTTGGCGACGTAGACGACCTCCGTTCCCTCTCGGGTGCCCAGGTGAACGAGTTCGTGCGTGCGCTCGTACAAGTCCTCAAGAAAAGGCGTGGACACTTCGAGCAGCCCGCGCTCGACAGACGCGCGCATCCCCAGCTCGAAGACGAGTCCCGACAGGCGGTAACGCTCCTGGACACGGTCCAGGAGCCGTGCCGCCACGAGGTCGCCGAGCACCCGGTGCAAGGTGCTCTTCGCGAACCCCGTACGTCGCCGCAGTTCGGTGAAGCCCAGGGTGGTGTCCTCGACGGTGAATGCCTGCAGCACGGCGAGGGCTTTGCTCAGGACGCCGCTCGGCGCGTCGTTGCTCAAGGGGGTCCTCTTTCCGGGGCATCGCAACATTTCGACTGTACGGGACCACGAGCGTCCCTCACGGTGACGCTGCGTGACTGGTCGAGAGCCTCGCGGACAAGCACGCGAGAGTAAATCGCTGCCCTCATCGCCGTGATTCCAACAGCACGGGGTCGGTCTCCCGGGCGACTGCGACGATCTCCTTGATCAGGAGCCTGGTACTCGCGGACGGCCGCCGGTCGGCGATCGTCGTGATCCCGATCTCGCGCGGCACGGTGTCAAGCCCCAAGGGCAGCACGGCGAGCAGCGGGTCCCGTGCGCCGATCAGCATGGGCAGTGGAGCGACGGCGTCTGTTTCCAACAGGACCGTCTTCAGCGTGAGGATCGTCGAGCACTCGATGATGTTCGCGGGGAGGGGCAGGCCCCGGCGGTCGAAGAGTTCGTCGATTTCCTGGCGCAGCTGGCTGTTTCGGCCCGGCAGGATCCACGGCAGGTCCATGAGGTCCTCGATGCCGCTGGTGGGTGTCCCGAGGCAGGGGTGCGCATGCCGAACGACGAGGCGAACCGGTTCGTCGTAGAGCCGGACGTGACGCAGCGCGGCGCGCGGGCTCGACGGCTGGAGCCGGCCGACCAGTACGTCCACTTCGCCTCGGGAGAGTTGCAGGCCGAGTTCCTCGGGCATCGCCTCGACGACCGAGACGGTGAGGTGCGGGTGGGCCTTCTTGAGCCGGATCAGGGTCTGCGGCAGCAGGGAGTGCGCGCCCGCGAGGATGGTTCCCACCCGTACGGGCTCCATGCCGAGACGCTGGAGCTCGTGGATACGTCCGGCCGCGGCTTGCACATTGCCGACGACCGCGCGGGCGTGCTCGATGAGGATGTCGCCGTACTGGGTCGGACGGACGCCGCGCGGCCCCCTGGCGAAGAGTTTGACCCCGATGATCGTCTCGATCTCCTGAAGGCTTCGAGTGACAACCGGTTGGGTGACGTGCATCGCCTTGGCGGCACCGACCAGGGTGCCCTCATCAGCCACAACGGTCACGAGAACAAGGTGACGCAGTTTCAGCCGACCGTCCAGAAAGTGATCCACGTTCATGTCTTGACATCTCTCTGTAACATGATGTTGGGCTTCGGTATAGCCAAACACGAATAGCGGCGACCGGAGAAGCATTAGTCAAGGCCGAATCTCTGCCAAATGATGAGGCCATGTCTTGGACACTCTCCGCAGAGGGGCCGCTGGGCGGCCTGACGTCCGCTCTGGCGTCCGGCAGCGTCGAGGTGGTCGACCTGACCGCCCTCCTGTCGCCGTCGACGCCCGTGCTCGACCTTCCGCCAGATATGGCACCGATCCCACACTTCGAGCTGGAGGAGCTCGCACGGTACGACGAGCGGGGGCGCACGTCCTACCAGAACGGCATTCACACCGGTGAGCACGTGGGCACCCACTTCGACGCGCCGTGCCACTGGGTCACCGGCGCCGACAAGGGGGACGTCGCTCACGTACCGGTCCGGCGCCTGGTCGCTCCCGCTGTCGTGATCGACAAGACCGCCGAGTGCGCCGCCGACCCGGACTTCCTGCTGACAGTTGAGCATCTCGAGGAGTGGCAGCACCACAACGGCCCTCTTCCGGACGGCGGTTGGCTGCTCTATCGCACCGGTTGGGCCGCGCGCTCGCACGACCGGCAACTGTTCCTCAACGCCGATGAGAGCGGGCCGCACACGCCCGGCATCACGGCCGAATGCGCCCGCTGGCTGGCCGACGAGGCGCCGATCGTCGGACTCGGAGTGGAGACGGTCGGGACCGACGCCGGGCAGGCGTTCACCTTCACTCCGCAATTCCCGGCGCACCACTACCTGTTGGGCGCGGGCAAGTACGGAGTCACCCAGTTGCAGAACCTCGACCGGCTGCCCGTCACCGGCGCCGTCCTGATCGTCGCTCCGCTCCGCATCGCCGGTGGGTCCGGCAGTCCGGCGCGGATTCTGGCCCTCGTGGAGAACGGAGAAGTCCAGTGACCGTGCTTGTCCATGAGGCCATCGGCAGGCAGCTCACCGATCTCGGAGTCCGTACGGTCTTCGGTGTGGTCGGCAGCGGCAACTTCCACTTCACCGACGCGATGGTTCGCGGCGGCGCCCGGTTCGTCGCCGCTCGTCACGAGGGCGGTGCGGCCACCATGGCGGACGCGTACGCCCGTATGTCCGACGAGGTCGCCGTGCTCTCCCTGCACCAGGGCTGCGGCTACACGAACGCCCTCACCGGAATCACCGAGGCCGCGAAGAGCAGGACGCCGCTGCTGGTGCTGACCGCCGAAGCCGCCGATCCCACCTCGAACTTCGCGCTCGACCAGGCGGCGATCGCGGTCGGGATCGGGGCGGTCGCCCTGCGCGTGCGGTCTCCCAGAACCGCCCTCGACGATGTGGCACGGGCCTTCGCGATCTGCCGCCACCAGCGGCGCACGGTCGTCCTCAACGTCCCCATCGACGTTCAGGACGCGCTCCTGGACGCGGAGGCCCCGGCCCGGGAGTACCGCCGGGTCGTCGAACCACGGCCCGACGACAGTGAGATCGCCGCGTTCGCCCAGCTGCTGGAACGCGCCGAGCGGCCGGTCTTCGTCGTCGGACGCGGCGGCCGTTCCCCGGGCTCCCGGGACGCCGTCCGCGATCTGGCCGCCGAGGCGGGCGCACTCCTCGCCACTTCCGCCGTCTCCCGCGGGATGTTCAACGGCGACGACTGGAACATCGACGTCTCCGGCGGCTTCTCCTCGCCGCTGACGGCCGAACTCGTCTCCGGCGCCGACCTGCTGGTGGGATTCGGCTGCGCCCTGAACATGTGGACCATGCGGCACGGCAGGCTCATCGCGCCGGACGCGACCGTCGTCCAGGTCGACATCGAACCGGGGGCCATCGGCGTACACCGTGACGTGGACCTCGGTCTGTGGGGCGGTGTCGCGGGAACGGCACGGGCCACGGCCGGGTGGCTGCGGGCGAACTCGCCCGGCGGGCGCACGGGTTACCGCACTCCGGACGTGGCCGAGCGGATCCGGTCCGGCCTGCGCTGGAACCAGGTCGGATTCGAGGACGCGTCGGGCGACGGACGGGTCGACCCACGCAGTCTGACCGTCGCGCTCAACGGCATCCTGCCCACCGAGCGGATCGTCTCCGTGGACTCGGGCAACTTCCTCGGCTACCCGAGCATGTACCTCGACGTGCCCGACGAGTACGGGTTCTGTTTCACCCAGGCGTTCCAGTCCGTCGGCCTGGGCCTGGCGACCGCGATCGGTGCCGCGCTGGCGCAGCCCGACCGGCTGCCCGTGGCCGGCTGCGGTGACGGCGGCTTCCTGATGGGCCTCTCGGAGCTCGAGACCGTCGTACGGCTGGGTCTGCCCATGTTGATCGTCGTCTACAACGACGCCATGTACGGCGCCGAGGTGCATCACTTCGGGACCGGCACGAGCGGCCTCGACACGGTGACCTTCCCCGACACGGACATCGCGGCGCTCGCGCGGGGACATGGGTGCGAGGCGCTGACCGTCCGACGGCCCGAGGACATGCACGCCGTGAAGGAGTGGCTGTCGGCCGGCCCCGTCCGTCCCTTGGTGCTGGACGCCAAGATCACCTCGGACGGGGGTTCCTGGTGGCTGCAGGAAGCTTTCGGGCACTGAGGCACCGCCAAGAGCCCCTCGGCCATCCCCCCGACTGCGTCACGAAATGGGAGAGCGAGCTCTGATGAGAAAGATGACAAGCGGCGTCTCCGTCATCGGCGCCGGCGAGTCGCCCTACACCCGGCATCCGGCATCCGACACGACCACGGAAGGGGTGCTCGCCGACGCCGTACGCCGCGCACTCGCCGATGCGAACCTCCAGACCTCCGAGGTCGACGGCTTCGGTGTCTGCAGCTTCACCCTCGGTCCTGACCACGCCATCGACCTGGCCTGGCGGCTCGGACTGCGGCTGCGTTGGCTGATGCAGGACACCAACGGTGGGGCGAGTGCCGGCACGATGCTGCAGCACGCCGTGCGGGCCGTGGAGTCCGGCGACGCCTCGGTCGTGGTCCTCGTGGCCGGCGACCTGATGGACCAGCAGGTGCACCTCAAGATGGTGGCCGAATACAACCGGGCGACCGCCGAGCATTTGGTTCCGCTGGACATGCTCGGACCGAACGCCCTTTTCGCTCTGCTGACTCAGCGTCAGATGAAGGCCGAGGGACTCACTCGCACGGATTATGGGCGACTCGCGGTGGCTCAACGCGCATGGGCGGCCCTCAACCCCGGGGCCGTGTACCGCAATCCGATGACGCTCGACGACTACCTGAACGCTCCCATGGTCGCCGAACCCCTCGGCCGGTACGACTGCGTACCGCCGGTCACGGGCGCCGATGCCGTGGTGATCGCGGCCGACGAACGGGCCGCGGGCACACGACGAGCCAGGGTGCTGACCGTCTCGGCCCGTTACAACAGCGATGACCAGACAGGCGACGGCCTGGTCACCGGCTTGGCCGACTGCGCGCCCGAGCTGTGGGACACCGCCGGCCATGGGCCGGCCGACGTCGACGTGGTCAGCGTGTACGACGACTACCCGGCCATGGCGCTCGCCCAGCTCAAGGACCTCGGACTGGTCGCCGGCGGTGAGATGCCGGCCTTCATCGCCGAGCGTCTCGCCACCCGGAAGCTCGCCGTCAACACCTCCGGTGGACAGCTCTCGGCCGGCCAGCCGGGTTCCGCGGGAGGCATGCACGGACTCGTGGAGATCGTCCGGCAGTTGCGCGGCCAGGCCGGACAGCGGCAGGTCGACGCCCGTCTCGGCCTGTTCAGCGGATACGGGATGGTGCTCTATCGCTACGGCGCGTGTGCCACCGCCGGGCTCCTGGAGGCGGCCGAATGAGTGTGATCGTGCAGAACTGCCGGACGTGCGGCGGCCAGTGGTTCCCCGCCCGGTTGATGTGTCCCCGCTGCGGGGGTGCCGATCTGGCGCCCGTGAGCGTCGAGCGCGGGGTGGTCGAGCAGCTGACCCACCTCGGCGACGTCGTCATCGCGTCGGTGGCCTGCGACCCCGAACCGCTGCTCGTGGCCAGGTTGCACGGGACGGTCGAGCCCGGTGACGTCGTGGAACTCACCGATCGCCCCGACACGTCCGGCCGTCCCGTTGCCTTCGTACCGCCGAGCGGCCTGTCCCGGAAGGAGCTGTCATGAGCGATGTCACCGACATCCCCGACCTCACCCGCGCAACCGTATCCGGACTGCTGCAATGGCGCGCGGACAGCACCCCGGACAGCATCCTGCTGCGCTGCGGGGACACGCAGAGAACCGCCGCCCAGATGCTCGAACGGGTCGCCGTCGCGGGAGGCCTGCTCCGCCGGCACGGGGTGGAGCGGGGAGACCGGGTGGCGCTGATGGCGTCCAACCGGGTCGAGTTGCTGGACCTGATCCTGGGCTGTGCGTGGATCGGTGCCGTCGCGGTGCCGATCAACACCGCCGCGCGGGGTGAGCAGCTCCAGCACATTCTGACCAACTCGCAAGCGGAGCTGCTGGTTCTGGAACATCCCTTCCTCGCACAGGTGGAGGCGTTGCCGAGCACCGCCGAGCTGCGCCAGATCTGGCTGCTGGACGAGGACGAGGCCGTCTCGGTGCTGCCGGTTCCCGTCGACCTGATCCCGGGCGACAGCCGGGCCGTGGAGCCGGTGGCGGTCGGCCCCGGCCATCCCGCGGTGATCCTCTACACCTCGGGCACCACCGGAGTCTCCAAGGGAGTCGTCTGCCCGCACGCCCAGTTCTACTGGTGGGGCCGCAACGTCGCGGCCCAGCTCGGCATCACCTCGGCCGACGTTCTGCACACCTGCCTGCCGCTGTTCCACACGAACGCGCTCAACGCCTTCAGCCAGGCGCTGGTCAGCGGAGCCCAGTACGTCATCGGCCCGCGCTTCTCGGCCTCCCGCTTCTGGTCGGACGTGACGGCCAGCGGGGCGACCTGCACCTATCTGCTGGGCGCCATGATCAGCATCCTGGCGGGCCGGCCGCCCGGAGAGCACGATCGAGCGCACCGGGTGACCGCGGCACTGGCACCGGCCACCCCCGCCGGGCTGCTCCGGGAGTTCGAGGAGCGGTTCGGTGTCGTCCTCATCGACGGCTACGGCTCGACCGAGACCAACGCGGTGATCTCCGCGAGCCGGACGGAACAGCGGCCGGGATTCGTCGGACGCCTTCAGGAGGGGTTCTCCGCCCGGGTCGTCGACGAGAACGGGCTCGACGTTCCCCCTGGCACACCGGGCGAACTGCTGCTGCGCAGCGAGCAACCCTTCGCCTTCGCCTCCGGCTACCACCGCATGCCCGACGCCACCGTCGCCGCGTGGCAGGACCTGTGGTTCCACACCGGTGACCGGATGGTGATCGAAGCGGACGGGTGGATCAGGTTCGTCGACCGCATCAAGGACGTGATCCGCCGTCGCGGCGAGAACATCTCCTCCGTCGAGGTCGAAAGCGTCCTCGCACAGCACCCCGGTGTCCGTGACGTCGCGGTTTACGCGGTGGACTCCGAACTCGGCGAGGACGAGGTGATGGCCGCCGTGGTCCCGGTCGAGGGGCAGAAGATCGACTTCGTCGAGCTGGTGTCCTTCTGCGAGCCCCGGCTGGCCTACTACGCGATTCCCCGCTTCGTGGCGCTGTGCCCGGAACTGCCGCTGACCGAGAACGGCAAGGTGCGCAAGACCGTGCTGAGGGAGTGGGGAGCCGACCGCGCCGACTGGGACCGTGAGGCGGCCGGCGTCGTGCTGCGGCGCGACCAGTCCACCGCGGCCCGCTCGGAAGGAGCCTGTACATGACCGAATACCGCACCTTCGTCGGTGCCCTGCTCCTCGACGGCGCATCCCCGTTCAACGACATCAATCCAGTGGACGCCACCGCCCGGTTGGTTATGAGCGGCGAAAGCTGAGCGCGGCCTCCCGCGCGTCGGCCGGGGGCCGGCCCACGCGGCGTCCCCGTGGACCTCGTCGTTCCCCGACTCACCTCGGAGAAGGCTGCCACCCTGCCCGAAGCGGCGGCCGTTCCCCTCGTCGAGGCCACCCCTGGGCGGCAGTTGACCTCCGCCTCCAAGATCGCGGCCACCGCCTCCGAAAGGGCGGTGGCCGTCACCGGACAGGTCCTGGCCGTCAGCGGCGGCCACGGAACCTTCCCTCGGGCGAACCCCGCCCCGGCACATCCCCTTTCCCGGCCATCGAGACGCCCCCGCGCGACCTTCGACGTCCCGATGGCCACCGTCCTCATTCAGAGGTGACGAGATGAGCCCCACCGCACCGCACAAACCGGCAGCCGGACCGCAGTCGATCCGCAAGATCGCCATCGCCAGCCTGACCGGAACCGCACTCGAGTGGTACGACTTCTTCCTCTACGGCACCGCCTCGGCCCTGGTGCTCGGCACCCTCTTCTTCCCCGAGGCCAGCTCCCTCGCCGGCACCCTGGCCTCCTTCGGCACCTTCGCCGTCGGATTCGCGGCCCGCCCCCTCGGCGGAATCATCTTCGGTCACTTCGGAGACCGGCTGGGCCGCAAACCCATGCTCGTGATCACCCTGCTGCTCATGGGCTTCACCACCTTCCTCATCGGCGCCCTGCCCACCTACGCGCAGATCGGCGTATGGGCGCCGGTCCTGCTCACCCTGCTGCGCGTCCTTCAGGGCATCGCGGTCGGCGGCGAGTGGGGCGGAAGCGTCCTCATGATCACCGAGCACGCCCCCGCGGGACGGCGCGGCTTCTACTCGGCCTGGAGTCAGGTCGGCATCAACCTCGGCTTCATCACCTCCGCGGGAGTCTTCGCCGCAGTCCAGGCCCTGTCCGACGAGGCGTTCCTGTCCTGGGGCTGGCGTCTGCCCTTCCTCCTCGGAGCCGTCCCCGCGCTGGTCGGCCTCGTCATCCGGCTGAAGATCGAGGAGACACCGGAGTTCCAGAGCGTCCAGCACAAGGGCGAGAAGCAGCGGCTTCCGGTCCTGCACGCCCTGAAAACCCACCCGCGCTCCATCCTGATCACCGCCGGCGCCCGGATGGCGGAGAACGGCGCGTCGTACATCTTCCTCGTCTTCTCCCTCGCCTACGGCAAGCACATCGGGGTCGACAACACCCTGCTGCTGACCGGGATCATCGTCGCGAACATCGTGGAAGGCGCCTCGATGGTGGGATTCGGTGCCCTCTCCGACCGCATCGGCCGCCGCCCCGTCTACATGGCCGGAGCGGCCACCCTCATCGTCTTCGCGTTCCCCTTCTTCTGGCTCGTGGACACCGGCACCCCCGCGCTCGTCTGGCTCGCCTTCGTCATCGCCATCGGCATCGGCCACGGGGCCATGATCGGAACCCAACCGAGCTTCTTCACCGAGCTGTTCGGCAAGTCCTCGCGCTACAGCGCCATCTCGCTCGGCCACGAGCTGGCCTCGGTGTTCGCGGGCGGGCTCTCGCCGCTCATCGCGACCGCTCTCCTGGCGGCCACCGACTCCTCCTGGCCCATCTCCCTGTACCTCGTCGTCCTCGGCTGTATCACACTCGTCTCGGTCTACTTCGCCCGCGAGACGGTGCAGCGCGACACCGCGCCCACGCCGGACCCGCGGCTGCAGCCGGCCGGAACACACGAGTAGCGCGTACCCGGTGCGTCGGTGCTTGTCGGCCGGCCACCTCTTGGCCGGTGCGACGAGCCGGCCGCCCAACCAAAGGCCGGGGGCGCCCGGGCACCCGCCTCGTGAGACTTCGCGCGGCCTGAGGGGGGACGGACGGCTCGTTCGCCGTGCCGCCCGGGACGGACTGTGCGCCCTCGGCCGCGGGGAGGGGCCCTCCGTGGGAACGAAACACCCCTCTGCTGCCACAGCGTCGCCCCTCGACCCGACCGTCCCTCTCGCCCCGTCACAGCGGGACTGCGAATCGCGATGACCCGCTATGAAACAGGGCGAAACACTCAGTTAGGCGCGGCGGTTGTCGACGACCCGTTATCCGGCGGCGGGTCCGCCCGCCACCACGTACCGGCCCGGGCGATGGAGATCAGCGGCAGGGGCGAAGGTGAACCCGGAGCCGTGCCGGCCGACGCGGCCGGCGGAAGGGGCGGCGAAGTGCGCGGGCATCATCGCGGTTCCGGTGTCGGCCAGCCACTCCAGCGTCCGCCTGCGGGTACGCGCCGACAGCTCGGGGTCGACGCAGTACCGGGTGCTGGCGTCCGGATCCATCAACTGGAGCGGGTGGTGCAGGGTGTCGCCGGTGAGCAGCAGTCGGGCCCGGGAGCCGGTGACCAGGACGGCCGTGTTGCCCGGGGTGTGACCCGGTGCCGGGCACAGCCGCACATGCGGACCGAGCTCGGCGTTCAGGGGCGTCAGATCCAGCAGCCCCGCCTCGGCGACCGGCTCGATGCTGTCGGCCAGGTAGTCGCCGGTCCGGGTCATCGCCGCGGCCCCCGCCGCGGACCGCCAGTAGTCGTACTCCGGTGCGGTCAGAACGTGCCGGGCCTTCGGGAAGGCCGGTCGCCAGTGCCCGTCCGACCACCGCGTCGCCCATCCGACGTGGTCCACGTGCAGATGACTGAGGACGACCGTGGACACGTCGTCGGCGGACAGTCCGGTCGCTGCGAACCGCTGCCACCAGCCACTGTCCAGGCGGTCGAACTCCGGCCTGGCCCGGTGTTTCCCGTCGCCGACGCAGGCGTCGACCAGGATCCGCTCGTGCGGGGTGACGACCAGGAAGGCCTGCATGGCGAAGACCAGCCGTCCTTGCCCGGGTGCGTACCAGGGCTCCTCGGCGGCCCAGCCGGAGGGCACGCCCGGGTGTCCGGGGAAGAACTCCACTGGATCGATGAGCAGCCGCGGTGTCTCCACGACCGGAACCACCGCAACGTCACCGAGATCGAACCAGCCGCTCATCGCGCCGTCACTTCCCGCTGTTTCCGCTCCGCGTCTTCGGTCCCGCCTGTCCGGCCGGCCGCGTGGGGCAGGCGCCACAGCACCGCCGCGCTCACGGCCGCCACCACCACCGGAATGGCGGTCAGTAGCACGATGTCGTCGCCGGGGAGCGAGAGCGCGAGCAGGACACCCGCCGCGGCCGGACCCACGATCGAGCCGACCCGGCCCAGAGCCGCGGCCCAGCCCACTCCGGCGGTCCTGGTGGCCGACGGGTACATCGCGACCGCGAGGGTCAGCTGACCGATCTGGCCGGCCGTGACACCCGCACCGGAACCGGCGAGCGCGAGCAGCAGCGCGGTGTGGTGCGTCCCGACCGTGGCCGCGGCGACCATCGACACCGCGCCGATCGCCGGCATCACCATCAGGGCGAACGTGATCCCCTTACGGGCGGCCAGCAGGAGGAGCACGATTCCGCCGATGACTCCGCCGAAGCTCAGGAAGGCCAGGCCGATCGGGGCCTGCGAGGCGGAGAAGCCGTACCCGGTCAGCAATGTGGGCACCCAGGACTGGAGGGTGTAGCTGGCGATGAAGACCAGGAAGGCGAAGGTCCACAGCAGCAGGGTGGCGGCGCGCAGTCCGGGCGCGAACAGCGCGCCGACCCGCGCTTCGCGCGCGGCGGCCGCCGCGTCGTCGGTTGCGGGAACGGCCGCCGTGCTGTCCGAGGCCACGGACGCCGGTGCGGCCGGCAGCCAGCGGCCCATCAGCGCGGCCAGCAGCAGCGGCAGTCCGCCGCCGATCCAGAACACCCCGGCGGCCCCGACCGACGCCAGCATGCTGCTGCCGAAGACGCCGGCGACCGTCCCGCCGAAGGCGAGCCCGAGGGTGACCGTGACGGAGACCGACTGCCGTTGCCGGTCCGGGTGGTGCGCGGTCGCGAGGGAGACGGCGCCGGGCAGGACCACGCCGAGGCCGAGGCCCGTGATCAGCCGGACCGTGCTCAGGGCGGTCAGTGACTGCATGGGAAGCACCAGGGCGGTGACCAGCGAGCCCGCGGCGAACAGCGAGGTCCCGGCGATCAGCATCCGCCGCAGGCCCAGCCGCACCGCGAGCCTGCCCGAGGCGAGGTAGCCGAGCACCACGCCGATGTTGGTCAGCACCACCGCCGGGGTGAAGTCGGCCGAGGCGACGCCCCACTGCTCCGCCAGGGAGGGCAGGACGAAGGAGAGCGACGCGGAGTCGAAACCGTCGAGCAGCACCGCGAGAAAGGCAAGTCCCACCACTCCGAAGCGCATCCCGCGAAAACTCGCCAGGACGCTTCCCCGCCCGCTCCCCGTCGCCGTGCTCTCGTCGTGTCTCATCGGGTGCCTCCGAAAACTACCTGGTGTGCGGCTTCGAACAGCTCCGACTTCGGTTCGGCGAAGGCGGTGGCGGTGCCGATGTGGTCGGTCCCGGTCAGCGCCACGGTCACCGGCGGCCTGCCCGCGGCGGTCAGGGCCTCGGCGAGCAGCCGTCCCTGACGGGTCAGCCACAAGTCGTCGTCCGCCTTGCGGTTGGGTTCCGGATCGCCGAAGGAGACCACCACCCGCTCGGGGCTGCGGCTCACCCGCAGTGCGGGGCTGAGCAGTAGCGCCTGCGCCGGGTCTTCGACCATGCCGCGCAGATCGGTGGGCGCGCTCATGCACACCGTGCCCGCCACCGGGCGGGGGGAGCTGTCGGTCAGCGTGACCATCGCGGCGAGATGACCGCCCGCGGAGTGCCCGGCCACGGTGATGCGTTCCGGGTCGCCCCCGTAACGAGCGGCGTTCGCGCGCGCCCACTCCACCGCCAGGGCCGCGTCCGCGACCGCGTCGGCGATGGTGTGGCGTGGTTCGAGCCGGTAGCCGCAGGACAGGAAGACCGCACCGGCGTCCACCCAGGGGCCGGCGAGGTGGTCGTAGTAGGCCGGGTGACCCTCGCGCCAGCGGCCGCCGTGGAAATACACGATGACCGGGCGGTCGCCGGATCCGGCGCCGGTGGGGACGGCGGGCGGCCCGGGGTGGTAGACGTTCACCAACTGGTGGGCGTCGGGGCCGTACATGAGGTCGACCTCATGGGGCACCCGCGAGCGCAGCTCCCGGCGGCGGTGTGCGGCTTGCCGATAGAAGCCCGGCCAGTCGGGGTGATAGTCCTCCGGGCGCCGACAGGTGAAGAACTCACTGGTGTCCGCCGGACGGACTGCTTGGCTTGCGGCCACTGGCCCTCCTGGTCATCGCCGGTGCTCTGGCGGCTCCGGGTGTGCAGTGGTCCGTATCATCACCAGGCCCGCGGCAGCTCGGGTAATGCCTACTTCGTCCGTACCTATCGCCATACGGTCATACCGAGGGTGTGCGCCCCCTGATCCGGCTCCGTACGGCGCACGCGCCTGACTGTCCTCGCCGCCCGCTCCCGCTATGCCTGATCGGCTATGCCCGAAGACCGGATCGGTATTGGACGGGCATGAAAAGGCGATCGTACGGTCCCCTCATGAGTGACGATTCGCCAACCGAGGTCGTTCAGCTCCGGAACTTCGTCGACGGAAGCTTCGTCGAAGGTGCGGACACGTTCGACAAGATCAGCCCGGTCGACGGGGCCCGGGTCGCCGTGGTGCACGAGGCCGGGCAGGAGACGGTGGATGCCGCCGTACGGGCCGCGCGCCGGGCGTTCGACGGCCGCTGGGGCCTTTCCACGGACCGGGACAGAGCCGCCTTGCTGAGGCGGATCGCCGACGGGATCGAGGCGCGTTTCGAAGCGTTCGTGGACGCCGAGATCCGTGACACCGGCAAACCGGTGGCGCTGGCCCGCGAACTGGACGTGGCCCGCGCGGCGGCGAACTTCCGGTCCTTCGCCGACACGATCGCCTCCGCCGGCCTCGATTCGTATCTGACCGACACGGCCGAGGGCCGGCAGGCCCTCAACTACGCGGTGCGCAAGCCGCTCGGTGTCGTGGCCGTCATCGTGCCCTGGAACCTTCCGCTGCTGCTGCTCACATGGAAGGTGGCACCGGCCCTGGCCTGCGGCAACGCCGTGGTGGTCAAGCCGTCCGAGGAGTCCCCGTCGACGGCGACCCTGCTGGCGGAGGTCATCGCCGAGGCAGGAGCGCCGAACGGCGTGTACAACGTCGTCCACGGCTTCGGCCCGGGCTCGGCGGGTGAGTTCCTCACCCGGCACCCGGGCATCGACGGGGTCACCTTCACCGGCGAGTCCTCGACCGGGGCGACCATCATGAAGGAGGTCGCGCCGCGTGTGGTGCCCGTCTCCTTCGAACTGGGCGGCAAGAACGCGGCCGTCGTCTTCGACGACTCCCCGTTGGAGCGGACCCTCGACGGGCTGACCCGGTCGCTGTTCCTGAACACCGGCCAGGTCTGCCTGTGCACCGAGCGGGTCTACGTCCAGCGCGGTCTCTTCGACGAACTGGCGGCCGGGATCGCCGAGCGGGCCCGGGGACTGCGCCTGGGCCGCCCGCACGCCCCCGGCACGACGACCGGCCCGCTGATCTCCCAGGGGCACCGGGCCAAGGTGATGTCGTATCTCGACCTCGCCGTAAAGGAAGGGGCCGAGGTCCTCGCCGGGGGCGGCATACCCGATCTCGGTGCGGACCTGGCGCGCGGAGCCTGGATCGAACCGACGGTGTGGACCGGCCTGGACAACTCCTGTCGCACCGTGCGCGAGGAGGTCTTCGGTCCGGTCGCCGCACTGATCCCCTTCGACACCGAGGAGGAGGCGATCGGCCTGGCGAACGACACCGACTACGGGCTGGCCGCCTCTGTGTGGACCAGCGATCTGAACCGGGCCCACCGGGTGGCGCAGGCGATGGACGTCGGCCTCTCCTGGGTCAACACCTGGTATCTGCGCGATCTGCGCGCCCCCTTCGGCGGGACGGGCCGCTCCGGTATCGGACGCGAGGGTGGAAACCACTCGCTGCACTTCTACACCGAGACGACGAATGTGTGCGTGGCACTGTGACCGAATCGACCTCCCCCCTCTCCCAGTACGCCACGGCTCTCGATGAGGCCGTCATCTCCAGGCGGGCGATCGCGCAGCTGAGCCGGTCCGCCTCCCTCACCCTGGACGACGCCTACCAAGTGCAGGCGCTCGGTTCCGAACTGCGGGCGGCCCGCGGTGACCGTGTCGTCGGTGTGAAGCTGGGGTTCACCAGCAAGGCCAAGGCGCTGCAGATGGGCGTCTCCGACGTCATCTTCGGCCGGCTGTACGCGAGCGGCGAGTACGTCGATGGTGGCAGCGTCGCCATGGAGGACTTCATCCACCCGCGCGTCGAGCCGGAGGTGGCCTTCCGCCTCGGTGCACGGTTCGACGCGCGCGCCTCGGCCGATCCCGAGGCCGAACTGCGGGCCGCCATCGACGCGGTCGCCCCCGGTCTGGAGATCATCGACAGCCGCTACGCGAACTTCCGGTTCTCGCTCACCGACGTCGTCGCCGACAACACCTCGGCGGCCGCTTTCGTGACCGGGGCCTGGCAGCCGACCGACCTCACCGCCACCGACGTCCGGTTCGACGACCGGCCGGTGACGCTGGAGATCGATGGCGCGGCCGCGGCGACCGGGAGCACCAGCGACATCCTCGGTGACCCGGTCCTCGCCCTGCCCGCGATCGCACGCATGGCCGCGGCCCAGGGAGTCGTCCTGCCCGCCGGTTCCGTGCTGCTGGCCGGGGCGGCGACCGCCGCGGTCGCCCTCCCCGGCGGGGTCACGGTCAGCGCGGCCGTCCCGGGGCTCGGCTCCGTCCGCGTCACCACCACCGGCACACCCGCGGAGGAGCGATGAACGACGAGTCCCTCGTGGCCGAAGGAAACGACAAGTCCCTTGTGGTGGAAGGGAAAGCCACCCCCCGCGGCCGGTTCCCGCACGTGAAGGTCGCCGGTGACCTGGTGTTCGTCTCCGGGACCAGCAGCCGCCGCCCCGACAACACCTTCGCCGGGGCCAGCGCCGACGCGATGGGGGTGACGGACCTCGACATCGAGGCCCAGACCCGGGCCGTGATCGAGAACATCCGTGACGTCCTCGCCGCCGTGGACTGCACGCTCGACGACCTGGTCCAGGTCACCGCCTATCTGGTCAGCATGAACGACTTCGGCGGCTACAACCGCGTATGGGCCGAGTACTTCGACGCCACTGGACCCACGCGGACCACCGTCGCGGTCCACCAGCTTCCCCACCCGCATCTGCTCATCGAGATCCAGGCCGTCGCCGCGCGCCGGCCCGGCCATACCGCCAAGGAGAACTCATGACGTCGTCACTGCCTCCGGTCTTCAACTTCCCGCAGTGGCTCTCCGAGAACGAGGACCTGCTGAAGCCTCCGGTCAACAACAAGGCGATGTGGGACACCAGCGGTGACTTCATCGTGCAGATCGTCGGCGGCCCCAACCAGCGGCTCGACTTCCACTTCGAGCCGTTCGAGGAGTACTTCTACCAGGTCAAGGGCAATATGCATGTCAATGTGATCACCGAGGACGGTCCGCAGCGCGTGGACATCCGCGAAGGCGACATGTGGCTGCTGCCCGGCAACACCTGGCACTCACCACAGCGTCCGGAGGAAGGATCCATCGGCATCGTGGTGGAGCGCGTCCGCCCCGAGGGGACGACGGAACAGTTCGGCTGGTTCTGCCTGGAGTGCGGCACGAAGGTGCATTCGGTGGAGTTGCAGGTGCGGGACATCGTCGCCGACCTGCCGCCGGTGTTCGAGGCCTTCCACGCGTCCGTCGAGCAGCGCACGTGCGGAAACTGCGGCACGCTGCACCCCGGTAAGGGCTGATCCGGTGTCCGATGTCATCGACATACACACCCACTACGTCCCCGCCGCCTGGCCCGACCTCGGTCCCGGTCAGCCCTGGCTGCGGGTGGAGTCCGAACGCCAGGCGATGATCATGGTGGGGGAGACCGAGTTCCGCGCCATCGAATCGAACTGCTGGGATGTGTCGGCCCGACTGGCCGACATGGCGGCCGACGGGGTGCAGGCCCAGGTGGTCTCTCCCACACCGCTCTTCTTCGGGTACGACCTGAGCGGTGCCGAGGCGGTCAAGGTCTGCCGGATCTTCAACGATCTCGCCCTGGAGATCTGCGCACCCGACAGGGAGCGGTTCATTCCGTTCGCCCAGGTGCCGTTGCAGGACCCCGACGCGGCCTGCCGCGAACTCGACCGCTGCCTGGACGCCGGGCATGTGGGGGTGGAGATCGGCAACCACGTCGGAGACCAGGACCTCGACGCGGAAGGCGTCGTCACCTTCCTCCAGCACGCGGCCTCGCGCGGCGCGCCGGTCTTCGTGCATCCCTGGGACATGCCCACCTCCCCGCGGTTGGAACGCTGGATGGCGCGGTGGCTGACCGGGATGCCGGCGGAGACCCACCTTTCCGTGCTCGCCATGATCCTCGGTGGAGTGTTCGACCGGGTGCCGGACTCGCTGCGGATCTGTTTCGCGCACGGCGGCGGATCGTTCGCGTTCTGGCTGGGGCGCCTGGAGAACGCCTGGCATCGCCGCTCGGACCTCATCGCCACCTCGCAGCTGCCGCCCTCGGCCTACCTCGGCCGGTTCAGCGTGGACAGCGTTGTCTTCGACCCCGTGGCTCTGCGCACGCTGGTCGACACCCTCGGCGCGGACCACGTGATGCTGGGCAGCGACTACCCCTACCCGCTGGGCGAAAGGCCCGTCGGTCAGGTACTCCGGAAGGCCGACTTCCTCAGCGCCGCGGAGCGCGAGGCGATCGCCGGCGGCAACGCGCTGCGCTGGGTCGGGCGCGTACCTGCCGATCGCTGACCGCGAACCGGCCCTCCGAAGGTGAAACTCCAGCCGAGTGACATCCGCTCAGTCGGGACCGGCGGACCCTGATACCCGTGCCATCACGGCCAGGGTCCGCCATTCCACTGCTCGAACAAGCCCGTCGCCGGGCATTCTGACCAGGCTCCACCAGCAGGTATGTCTATGGTGACGCACACAGCCGTGCGGCTATGCCTACCCGCGGTAGGCGGTCTACCGTTCTCGTATGGAAATACCGCGGATGTTGGACGGGCGGCTGAAATTCCGCCATCTCCTCCTCGTCGAGGCGCTCTCCGGCCAGGGGAGCGTGGTCGGCGCCGCGGCCGCGCTCCACGTCACCCAGCCCGTGGTCACCCGCAGCCTCCAGGATCTCGAACGCATCCTCGGCGTCACCCTCTATGAACGCGGCCCGCGGGGTATCCAGCCCACCGAGTTCGGTGATGCCTTCACTCAGTACGCGCGTTCGGCACTGGCCCAGATGCACCAGGCGAGCCGGCGTCTCCAGGAGATAGCCGACGCCACGCGTGGCCACGTGGTCATCGGCACCCATCTCGCGGGCTCCAACCTCCTGCTGCCGCGGGCCATCGCCCATCTCAAGCAGGACCGTCCCGCGCTGAGGATCGTCGTGCGCGAAGCGACGCCGGAGGCGCTGCTCGAAGACCTCGTCGCAGGCAAGATCGACTTCATCATCGGCCGCCTGGCGACGGTCCCCCCGGAGGGGACGGTCCAGCAGACGCTGCACGCGGAGACCATCCGCGTGATTGCGCGCAGCGGGCACCCGCTCGCGGCACGCACCCAGATCCCGCTCGACGAGTTGATCGCCTACCCGTGGATCCTGCCGGGGGTGGAGACGGCGCTGCGCACGGAACTCGAGGAGTTCTTCCACCGCAACGACTGCTCCCTGCCCCCCAACCGCGTCGAGACGACCGCGTTCCTCACCATCCGCCAGCTCCTCGTGGAGACCGACATGGTGGCCGCGCTACCGGAACTCATCGGCGCGAGCGACCCTCGGCTCACCGCACTGCCGATCTCGCTCGACCTCGTCGGCGCACGCGTCGGGATCACCCTCGCGGCCGGACGCCGTCTGAGCCCGGCTTCGGAGGCCATGATCCAGTCGCTCGTCACCATCGCGGACTCTGTGCACCCGCGGCCGGCTCAATCCGACTGAGTTCCGGCCGCGCGAAGGGGTCGTGGGGCTCGTTTCTCCCCGAGTCGGCCGACCGAAAGGTAGTCGGCGAAGGTGACGGCATGGCACCAGCCGGCTACATGATCGGCCTCGGCGGGTGTCCGGCGCAGCAGTTGGCACCTCGGTGATGCTGGAGGCGGGGGAGTCGGTGGTCGCGCTCGCTCGGTGGCTCGGGCACTCGTCGCCGACCATCACGCTGGACCACTACGCGCACTTCATGCCGGAGGCCGGCAATAGGGGGCGGGGTGCCATCGACGCTCTGTTCGGTGGTGGGGAGAGCGGCGTCGTCGTCCGTGGCCGAAACTCCCCAGAAACTCCCCAGGGGGATTCAGGGCGGATCGGCAGATCGGAGGGCCTTGTCGGTCCGTCGTGATCCTAAGGTCAGACGGGCGGATAGCCTGGGCAAATGCTTACAGAAGTCATTGCGACTCGATATGTGACGCCCCTGCGGGAGGGTGGATCACTGCCGGGGATCGTTGAAGGGGACGACCTCGGTATTTATGTCATGAAGTTCACCGGGGCCGGGCAGGGGCGGAAGACGCTTGTTGCTGAGGTGGTGTGCGGGCAGCTGGGGCGGCGGCTCGGGTTGCGGGTGCCGGATCTGGTGCGGATGCAGCTGGATCCGGTGATCGGGCTGAGCGAGCCCGATCAGGAGGTGCAGGAGCTGCTGAAGGCGAGTGGGGGGCTGAATCTGGGCATGGATTACCTGCCCGGTTCGCTGGGGTTCGATCCGCTGGCCTTCGAGGTGAGTGCCCGCGAGGCGGGGCGTGTGGTGTGGTTCGACGCGCTGATCAATAACGTCGACCGGTCCTGGCGGAATCCGAATCTGCTGGTGTGGCACGGGGAGCTGTGGCTGATCGACCACGGTGCGACGATGATCTGGCACCACAACTGGGCGGGCGCGGAGAAGGCGGCGCTGAAGCCGTACGACGCCTCCGATCATGTACTGGCGACGTTCGGGCCGGACGTGGCGGGGGCGGCGGAGGAGCTCGCGCCCAAGGTGACCGAGGAACTGCTGACCGAGGTCGTCGCGGATGTGCCGGACGAGTGGCTGGTGGACGAGCCGGGGTTCGATTCGGCCGAGGAAGTACGGCGGGCCTACGTGAAGACGCTGCTGGCGCGGGCCGGAGTGATCAGCGAGAACATCAGGATCGGTGAGCGCACGGAGGACAAGCCTTCGCAGGTGCCGGGCTGGCTGGCCGGCAAGCTTCCGCGGAGGGCAGTGAAGTGAGCGGACTGCACAACGGACGGGACGTCTTCGAGTACGCGCTGCTGCGGGTCGTGCCCCGGGTCGAGCGCGGCGAGATGATCAACGCGGGCGTGGTCGTCTACTGCCACGCGCGGCGCTTCGTGGAGGCGCGTACGCATCTGGACGAGGCGCGGCTGCGGGCCCTGGACCCTTCGGTGGACGTGGAGGGCGTGCGGGCGGCGCTCGGCGCGGTCGAGGGGATCTGCCACGGCGGCGAGCGGGCCGGGCAGGCGGCCGGGGACGACGTGGGCCGGCGGTTCCGCTGGCTGATCGCGCCGCGCAGCACGATTGTGCAGCCGGGGCCCGTGCACACCGGGCTGACGGCCGACCCCGCCAAGGAGGCGGAGCGGCTGCTGGACCTGTTGGTGCGGTGACGACGATGAGGCGTCGGTGACGAGGTGCCGGTGACGATGACGGGGCGTATACGGGGAGTGCGTACGGGCAGGCGTTCGGCTTTCCGTGTCCGCTGCGGGGGATGGGGGCGGTGCGGGACATTTCGCGGCCGCCCGCAGTCGTTCGATGCCGCAGGTGAGGGTCGACGTCGCAGGTGAGGTGTGTAACGGGGGCCGGTGGGGCGTTGACACGGAGTGCCCCGGCTTCTAGCGTCAGCTCTGCTGAAGCGACTAAGCGGTTGCTCACCCGCCTTCCGGGAGCGGTGAGCCGCTTTCGAGGTGAGGAGAACCCCGCATGTCCACCACCGAGCAGCGCGTAGCCATCGTGACCGGCGCCGCCCGCGGCATCGGCGCCGCCACCGCCGTACGCCTGGCCGCCGAGGGCCGCGCCGTCGCCGTACTCGACCTGGACGAGGCGGCCTGCAAGGACACCGTCGAGAAGATCACCGCGGCCGGCGGCAAGGCCATCGCCGTGGGCTGCGACGTGTCGGACTCGGCGCAGGTGGAGGCCGCTGTCGCGCGCGTCGCCGACGAGCTGGGCGCGCCGACCGTCCTCGTCAACAACGCCGGCGTGCTCCGCGACAACCTGCTGTTCAAGATGAGCGACAGCGACTGGGACACGGTCATGAACGTGCACCTGCGCGGCGCGTTCCTGATGTCCCGCGCCTGCCAGAAGCACATGGTGGACGCCAAGTTCGGCCGGATCGTCAACCTCTCCTCCAGCTCCGCGCTCGGCAACCGCGGCCAGGTCAACTACTCGGCCGCCAAGGCCGGTCTGCAGGGCTTCACCAAGACGCTCGCCAAGGAGCTCGGCAAGTTCGGCATCACCGCCAACTCCGTCGCCCCCGGCTTCATCGTCACCGACATGACCGCGGCCACCGCCGAGCGGGTCGGCATGGGCTTCGAGGAGTTCCAGGCCGCGGCCGCCACCCAGATCCCCGTCCAGCGCGTCGGCAAGCCCGAGGACATCGCCAACGCGATCGCCTTCTTCACCGGCGAGCAGGCCGGCTTCGTCTCCGGCCAGGTCATGTACGTGGCCGGCGGCCCGCTCAACTGACCCGACACGCAGCCGCCGACGTAGCCGTAAGGGATCGGAATCGGACATGACTGAGCAGGACAACGCCAAGGTCGCCCTCATCACGGGCGCCAGCCGCGGCATCGGGTACGGCGTCGCCGAGGCCGTGCTCGCGCGCGGCCACCGGGCCGTGATCACCGGCCGCAACGAGGACGCCCTCAAGGAGGCCGTCGAGAAGCTCGGCGCCGACCGGGTGATCGGGGTGGCCGGCAAGGCGCACGACGAGGCCCACCAGGCGGCCGCCGTCGAGCGGGCCATGGAAGCCTTCGGCCGGGTCGACTATCTGGTCAACAACGCCGGTACGAACCCGGTGTTCGGGCCGATGGCCGAGCTGGACCTCGCGGTCGCCCGCAAGGTCTACGAGACCAATGTGGTCTCCGCGCTCGGCTTCGCCCAGCAGACGTGGAAGGCGTGGCAGAAGGACAACGGCGGGGCGATCGTCAACATCGCGTCCATCGCGGGCGTCTCGGCCTCGCCGTTCATCGGCGCGTACGGCATGAGCAAGGCCGCGATGATCAACCTCACGCAGCAGCTCGCGCACGAGTTCGCGCCCGTCGTACGGGTGAACTCGATCTCGCCCGCCGTGGTCAAGACGAAGTTCGCGGCGGCGCTGTACGAGGACCGCGAGGCGGAGGCGGCGGCGCAGTACCCGATGGCGCGGCTCGGCGTACCGCAGGACATCGGTGGCGCCGCGGCGTTCTTGCTGTCCGACGACGCGGGCTGGATCACCGGCCAGAACCTCGTCATCGACGGCGGGCGCTTCCTGAACGCCGGGGTGTGAGCGACTGAGGGGCTGACGGCCGGCCCGTACGGTTCGCTCCGCCGGGTGCGGAGTTCTGCTGCCGGTGGCGGCGGTCCCGAGGGGCCGCCGCCACCGGCATTTCCGCGTGGTGGCGAGTTGTCCACAGGGCGAGGGGTGGCGGAACGCGTTGTCAGTGGTCGCCGGTAGGTTCTCCAGTGAGAGATGCGGAACCCACCCGGAGGTCGTTGACGTGATGCCCGACATGCTGCCCGAGTCCTGGCGCGGCGTACTCGGCGAGGAGCTGAGCAAGCCCTATTTCCAGGAGCTGACGGCCTTCGTCGAGGAGGAGCGCGCCCGGGGGCCGGTCTACCCGCCGAGCGAGGAGGTCTTCGCCGCGCTGGACGCCACGCCGTACGACCAGGTGAAGGTGCTCGTCCTCGGCCAGGATCCGTACCACGGTGCGGGCCAGGGGCACGGCCTGTGCTTCTCGGTGCGCCCTGGCGTCAGGACCCCGCCGTCCCTGCGCAACATCTTCAAGGAGATGCACGACGAGCTCGGCATGCCGATCCCCGACAACGGCTATCTGATGCCCTGGGCCCAGCAGGGCGTGCTCCTGCTGAACGCCGTACTGACGGTGCGCGCGGGCGAGGCCAACTCCCACAAGGGCAAGGGCTGGGAGAAGTTCACCGACGCGGTGATCAGGGCGGTGGCGAGCCGGCCCGACCCGGCGGTGTTCGTGCTGTGGGGGAACTACGCGAAGAAGAAGCTGCCGCTGATCGACGGGCAGCGGCATGTGGTCGTGCAGGGTGCGCATCCCTCGCCGCTCTCCGCGAAGAAGTTCTTCGGCTCGCGCCCCTTCACCCAGATAAACGACGCGGTCGCGGCCCAGGGGCACACGCCGATCGACTGGCGGATTCCTGACCTGGGGTGAGTGGGGCCCGTACCGAGTGGGGGCTCGGCTGGGGGGTGG
>NZ_NHSG01000412.1:0-2893 GCF_020024005.1 Streptomyces purpurogeneiscleroticus | reverse complement strand
CCACCACCCGAACACCCAGGGTCCGGGGGCCGACCCGCAATCGGGAGGCCGCGCATGACCGGCACGCACGAGGGCGCCGGCTCCGTCACCGTCAGCCCCGCCCCCGGCAGCGCCCCGGCCGCCGAGGCCGAGCCGCTGCCGCACGGTCTGGGCGTCTCGCTGCCGTCCGCAGACGCCCCAGCCAAGACCCAGGGCACCTTCCCGTACGCGGCCGACCTGTGGGCCGAGGGTCTGCTGTGGGCCGCGATCCTGCGGTCCCCGCACCCCCGCGCCCGCATCCTGTCGATCGACACCAAGCAGGCCGCCGAGATGCCCGGCGTGCGGGCCGTCGTCACGCACGAGGACGTCCCCGGGGACGCCGGGCACGGGCGCGGCACCCCCGACCGGCCGGTCTTCGCCAAGGACGAGGTGCGCCACCACGGCGAGCCGATCGCCGCGATCGCCGCCGATCACCCGGACACGGCCCGGCTCGCGGCTGCCGCCATCGCCGTCGAGTACGAGGTGCTGGAGCCGGTCACCGACCCCCAACTCGCTTTCGAGGCCGAGCCGTTGCACCCGGACGGCAACCTCGTACGGCACATCCCGCTGCGCTTCGGTGACCCGGAGGCGGCCGGTGACGTCGTCGTCGAGGGGCTGTACCGGATCGGCCGCCAGGACCCGGCGCCGATCGGCGCCGAGGCCGGGCTGGCCGTGCCGCGCCCCGACGGCGGCGTGGAGATCTACACCGCCGCCACCGACCCGCACACCGACCGCGACCTCGCCGCCGCCTGCTTCGGGCTGCCGCAGGACAAGGTCAAGGTCGTCGTGACGGGCGTGCCGGGCGCGACCGCCGACCGCGAGGACCCGGGTATCCAACTCCCGCTCGGGCTGCTGGCGTTGCGCACGGGCTGCCCGGTCAAGCTCGCCGCCACCCGCGAGGAGTCCTTCCTCTCGCACGCTCACCGGCACCCGACGATCCTCCGGTACCGGCATCACGCCGACTCCGAGGGCACGTTGGTGAAGGTCGAGGCGCAGATCCTGATGGACGCGGGCGCGTACGCCGACACTTCGGCCGACGCGCTGGCCGCGGCCGTCTCGTTCGCGTGCGGTCCGTACGTCGTCCCGCACGCCTTCGTGGAGGGCTGGGCGGTCCGTACGAACAACCCGCCCGCCGGGCACCTGCGCGGCGAGGGCGCGATGCAGGTATGTGCCGCGTACGAGGGCCAGATGGACAAGCTGGCGGCCAAGCTCGGCCTGGAACCGGCCGAGATCCGCCTCCGCAACGCCATGGCCACCGGCGACATCCTCCCCACGTCCCAGACCGTCACCTGCCCGGCCCCGGTCGCCGAACTGCTGCGCGCCGTACAGGAAGCGCCGCTGCCCGACCTGCCGAAGGACGCGCCGCAGGAGGAGTGGCTGCTGCCGGGCGGTCCGGAGGGCGCGGGCGACCCGTCCGCGGTGCGGCGTGGTGTCGGGTACGGCGTCGGCATGGTCCACATGCTCGGCGCGGAGGGCGCGGACGAGGTCTCCACGGCCACGGTCAAGGTCAACGGCTCGGTGGCGACCGTCATCTGCGCGGCGGTGGAGACCAGTTCGGGCTTCTCCACGCTCGCCCGCCAGATCGTCCAGGAGACCCTGGGCATCGAAGAGGTGCACGTCGCGGCCGTGGACACCGACCAGCCGCCGGCCGGCCCCGCCTGCCACAGCCGTCATACGTGGGTGTCCGGCGGGGCCGTGGAACGCGCGGCGAAGATGGTCCGCACCCAGCTCCTCCAGCCCCTCGCCCACAAGTTCGGCATGTCCACCGAGCTGCTCCAGATCACCGACGGCAAGATCACGTCGTACGACGGTGTCCTGAGCACCACGGTCGCCGAAGCCCTCAACGGCAAGGAACTGTGGGCCACCGCCCAGTGCCGCCCGCACCCCACCGAGCCGCTGGACGAGTCCGGCCAGGGTGACGCCTTCGTCGGCCTCGCCTTCTGCGCGATCCGCTGCGTCGCGGACGTCGACATCGAACTCGGCACGATCCGCGTCGTAGAGATGTCCGTAGCCCAGGACGTCGGCCGCGTCCTGAACCCGGCGCAGCTGCGCTCCCGTATCGAAGCGGGCGTGACCCAGGGCCTGGGAGCGGCCCTGATGGAGAACCTCCGCACCACGCGCGGCCTGGTCCGTCACCCCGACCTGACGGGCTACCCCCTCCCGACCTCCCTCGACGCCCCCGACATCCGCATCGTCAAGCTCGTCGAGGAACGCGACGTGGTCGCCCCCTTCGGCGCCAAGCCGGTCTCCGCGGCCCCCGTGGTCGCCGCCCCGGCCGCCGTGGCCTCCGCCGTCCGCGCCGCCACCGGCCGCCCCATAGGCCGCCTCCCCATCCGCCCCCAGGCGGCGGCCCTCACACCCCTGACCTGACCCCGGACCCGAGCCCGCTCACCCCGAGGCGGAGCGCCTAACGGGCCTCCGCCTCACCCTCGGCGGCTTCGGCGGGCTCGGCGGCCTCTTGGCCCGCCGGATGACGCGGATCCTCCCCAATGGCCTCCTGAGCCACCTCCACCTCCCGCCGATCCTTCTCCGGCCTCTCCAAATCCTCCTCGTCAACCCCTTCAACAGCATCACTACTGGACCCACCGGGCCCATATGTCTCACCCATCGCGCAGTCCCTCCGGCCGACCTTGATCCCTCAGCCAGTGAGTACCGCACCGAGCCGGGAAACATGTCTGCCCGTGTCCGCTGAACAGACCAGCGGACACGGGCAGCGGGTCGGACACCAGAAGTGGATATCCGTCCGTACGGAGGCCGTGGCGGGAATTGAACCCGCGTAACTCGCTTTGCAGGCGAGCCCCTGAGCCACTCGGGCACACGGCCATGGTGGAGCGATGTCTTGACTCTAGGGCGGGGGTACGGGGGCCGGGCAAGG
>NZ_NHSG01000411.1:0-28566 GCF_020024005.1 Streptomyces purpurogeneiscleroticus | reverse complement strand
CCCGGCCCCGCACCCGACCCCGTAGCGCCGCCGCACACGCCCGAGGAGACCGGCCCGGTCGACTGACCGGGCGGGCCGGAGTCCTCGGGGGCACCGTCCGAGGAGACCGCCGATGAGCCAGACCGTCGTCGTCACCGGAGCGAGTGCGGGCGTCGGCCGCGCCGTCGTCCGGGAATTCGCCCGCCGGGGCGCCAGCATCGGACTGCTGGCCCGCGGTCAGGCCGGACTCGACGCGGCCGCCGGCGAGGTGGCCGCGGCCGGCGGCCGGGCCCTGGCGCTGCCCGTCGATGTCGCCGACCCGGACCAGGTCGAGGCCGCGGCCGACGCGGTCGAGGCACGGTTCGGGCCCATCGACGTCTGGGTCAACTGTGCCTTCGCCGGGGTCTTCGCGCCCTTCACCGAGGTGCGCCCGGCGGAGTTCAAACGGGTGACGGAGGTGACGTACCTCGGCTTTGTGCACGGTACGCAGGCGGCGCTGGCCCGGATGGTGCCGCGCGACGCGGGCACGATCGTGCAGGCCGGCTCCGCGCTGGGGGAGCGGTCCATCCCGCTGCAGTCCGCGTACTGCGGTGCCAAGCACGCGATCCTGGGCTTCACCTCCTCGGTGCGCACGGAACTGATGCACGACAAGAGCAACGTACGGATCACCGTCGTCCAGCTGCCGGCCCTCAACACCCCGCAGTTCTCCTGGGTGCTCTCCCGGCTGCCGCGGCGGCCGCAGCCGGTCGCGCCCATCTACCAGCCGGAGGTCGCCGCGCGCGGCATCGTCCACGCCGCCGACCACCCGTGGCGCAAGCAGTACTGCGTGGGCGGCTCCACCACGGCGACGGTGCTCGCCAACCGACTTTTTCCCGGCCTGCTGGACCGCTATCTGGCGCGTACGGGCTTCGACTCGCAGCAGACGGACCAGGAAGCCGGGCCGCCGGCGCCGGACAACCTCTGGAAGCCGGTCGACGGCATGGACGGCCGGGACCACGGGGCCCACGGCTCCTTCGACGACGCGTCGCACGGTCGCTCCTGTCAGCTGTGGGCCACCGAGCATGCCGGTGCCCTGGCCGTGGCCGCGGCCGCCGGGGCGCTGGCCGCCGCCGTCGCGCGGCGGACCAGGACCTGATGAGGAGCTTCGATGACGGAGTACGGCTATTTCCTCTCCTGCGAGGAGCACGACCCGCGCGCACTGGTGGAACAGGCACGCATGGCGGAACAGGCCGGATTCACTTCTCTGTGGATCTCCGACCATTTCCATCCGTGGAATGACGAACAAGGGCAGTCGCCCTTTGTCTGGTCGGTGATCGGAGCGCTCGCCGAGGCCACGTCGCTGCCCGTCGAGACCGCCGTGACCTGCCCGACCAAGCGGCTGCACCCGGTGATCACGGCACAGGCGGCGGCCACCAGCGCGGTACTCCTGAACGGCCGTTTCCGGCTCGGCGTGGGCAGCGGCGAAGCGCTCAACGAGCAAGTCGTGGGCGGCGAATGGCCGCAGACCTCGGTCCGGCTGGAAATGCTGGAAGAAGCGATACAGGTGATGCGGTCGCTCTTCGAGGGAAAGGAAGTCAGTCACCACGGAAAGCACTACACGGTGCAGAACGCGCGGCTGTACACCGTTCCCGAGGAGCCGGTGCGGATCGATGTCTCCGGCTTCGGGCCGACCGCCACGGAACTTGCCGCGCGGATCGGCGACGGATTCATCACCGTCGCGCCCGATGCGGACGCGATCGAGCGGTTCCGGCGGGGCGGCGGCGGGGGCAAGCCGGTGCACGGCGGCCTGAAGGTCTGTTACGGGACCGACCGCGAGGAAGCGGTGCGCACCGCGCACCGGCTGTGGGCGAACGAACAACTGCCGGGCGAACTGGGACAGGTACTGCCGACCCCGCGCCATTTCGAGCAGGCTTCGACCCTCGTCACTCGCGATCATGTGGCGTCCGCCGTGACCTGCGGCGACGACGTGGAGGCACATGTCGCGGCGGTGCAGGAGTACGCGCATGCCGGATTCGACACCGTCTACGTGAACCAGATCGGCCAGGACCAGCGCGGTTTCTTCGACTTCTATCGGACAAAGGTATTGCCTCAGCTGAAGGACTGAACACACCGGCCGCCGGGAAGAAAACCCGCGGGGCGAATACGCGGCGAATGCCGTGTAGCGACGGGCCCTGCGGTGGCGGGGCATCGGCCCGCCGCCCTACCGTGGAATTTCCCCGAGCCCGAGTGACCGGATATCCGAACGGCACGTCAATGCTGCGGACCACGTGACGGGCACCCGAATTCCCCGCCGGTGCGGCACGCCGGCCCGGCCGTTCAGGAGAAGCGATGTCCAGTCCTCCCCGGAGCCCCTCGTGCACTCAGTCGGCCGGCGGAGCCGTGGTGCTCCGCCCGCCGGAGTTCGACTGCGCCCGCGTCACCCAGGCCCGCGAGGAGATGCTCATCCTCCTCAACCGGGGCGCCGCGAGCCTGCTGGTGGACCTCGGCGCCTGCTCCACGGTCTGCGCCTGCTGCGGCGTGCCCGCGCTGGTCCGGGTCTTCCGGCGGGCCCGGGCCCTGGGCACGGCCTTCCACGTCATCGCGCCGCGGAGCGCGCAGGCCCGCAGGCCGCTGGAGGACGCGCAGCGGGTGAGCCGGGAGCCGTTCCCGCTGATGACCGCGAGCGAGGCGTAAGGGCGTGAGTCGGGGCGCGCACGAGTCCGTGCGCGCCCCGATGTGCTGCGGTGCTCCCGAACGAGTGGATCAGTACGGTCGGGTCCGCTCCCGGAACTCCTTCGCCGGCCGGGCGGACCCCGACTCCGGATAGGAGATCCGATCCGGATCGCCGTCCGAGGTGTACCGCGCGACCGCCCCGTCGCGCAGCTCGTCGAGCCAGTGCGCGGAGCCGAATTGGGCGTCCTTGACGTGCGCGCCCGCCGAGCGGATGCGGGGGATGCCGACCGGGTCGAAGGCGCTGGCGTACGGCGAGGGGGCCGGGCCCGCGCCGACGAGGTAGGCCCCGTCGTAGGAGTACCGCTTCCCGTCGGCCGCGCCCTTGATGTCCAGCCCTGGCGGGTTGGGCTGGACGCCGAACGGCAGGGCCAGCGAGGTCACCTTCGCACCCGGCACGCTCTCCTCGATGACCTGCTGGCCGGCGGCTATCTGCTGCTGCGCCTCACCTGCTGAGATGTCCCGCAGGTTGGCGTGGTCCCGCGTGTGGTTGCCGACCTCGAAGCCGTGCGCGTGCAGCCAGCGCAGCGCCTTCTTCGTCCCCGTCGCCGCGAACGCGTCGCCGTTCACGAAGAAGGTGGCGGCGGGCTTGAACCCCGGGTGCCGCCGGGCCACGTCGCGCAGGATGCCGACCGCGGAGTCCGCGACCGGCCGGCCGTCGTCCCCGAGCGCGAACTGACTGTCGGTGGAGTCGTCGAAGGTGAGGACGACCGGGTGGCGCCCGGCCGGTATGTCGATCTTCCCCGTGCTGTACGCGCCCGCGGTCACCGGTACATAGCCCTCCTTCGCCAGCCGCTCCAGCTCGGCGCGGAAGTCGGCGGGCCTGCGGTCGTAGTCGCTGCGCGGCTTGTCGACGATCTGGTGGTACATCAGCACCGGCACCGCGCCGAGCTCGTTGGCGTCCACCGAGGCCGGGGACTTGGACCGTGACGGGTGTTCCGGCCGGGTCGAAGGGGAATCCTGCGGACCACTGGCGGTTTTCGGAGCCGAGGGTTCCGGCGGTGGCGCACCACCGCGGGACTCGGCGCAGGAGACAGCCGACGCGGCCAGCGTCAGCAGGGACAGGACGACGAGGCCGGGCCGGCGGAGAGGGACCGGACGCGAGCGACGGAGATGCACGAGACCTCCCGGAAAGGGCGTGCCAATGCGGCTCAACTGGAAGACGCTTTTCCTGAATCCAACGGATTCCTCTACTTCCTCTACTTCCGCTGATTCCTCCCGTACTCGTTCCCCACGCAGAGCGCTCGTCATTCTTCTGGCCGGTGTCCTGGCCATGGCCCTCGTCGTCGGGGGCGTGCTGTTGGTACGGCAGTACCGCGCGCCCGCCTTCCGGCTGGCCGGGCTGCCCGCGGGCGGCGTGGTGAACGCCGCGGCGCTGGACAAGGGCGGGGTGGCGATCACCGCGCCGGAGGGGGAGCGGCTGCGCGACGCCGAGGTCACGCTCGACGGCAAGCACGTGCCGGTCCGTACGTCCGGGCGGCAGCTGACGGTGGGTCTGGACGGCCTCCGGGACGGCACGCACGAGCTGAAGGTCGCCACCGAGGGCTCGATGCTCGGCGGCGGCTCCGAGCTCACCCGCGAGCTGACCGTCGACACCACGCCGCCGAAGCTCGCGGTGGCCGACCCCGAGGGCCGCAGCCTGCGCGGACCGGTCACGGTCAAGGGCCGCGCGCAGGGCGCCGACGCCGTGACGGTCGCGGGCCGCAAGGCGGACATGGGCAAGGACGGCCGCTTCGCCGTCCGGCTCCCGCAGCCGCCCGCGAAGGCCACCGCCGTCGCCACCGACGCGGCCGGGAACACCGCCCGGGAGGACGCGGTGGTGACGGTACGGCGGCCGCTGCTGCGCGCGGTGCACGTCAGCGGCCAGGCATGGGCCTCGGACCAGCTGCGCGAGCCGGTGCTGAAGCTGCTCAAGGAGGGCAAGCTGAACGCCGTCCAGCTCGACATCAAGGACGAGCTGGGCGAGGTCTCGTACGACTCGAAGGTGCCCCTCGCGAAGAAGATCGGCGCGACCAAGGGCTACTACGACGCGAAGAAGGCCATCAAGGAGATCCATGCGGCCGGCGGCGCGGTCGTCGGTCGCATCGTCGCCTTCCGCGACCCGATCCTGGCCTCCGCCTCCTGGAAGGACGGCCACCGCGACCGCGTCGTCCGCACCCCCGACGGCGGCCCGTACGGCGCGGGCTCCAAGTACGGCTCCCTCTCCTTCACCAACTTCGCGAACAAGGACGTCCGCCAGTACCACCTCGACCTCTCCGCCGAGGCCGCGAAGCTCGGCTTCGACGACATCCTCTACGACTACATCCGCCGCCCGGACGGCAAGCTGAGCGGCATGTCCTTCCCCGGCCTGGGTAGCACCTCGCCGGAGGACTCGATCACCGGCCTGGTCGCGCAGACCCGCACGGTCGCCCGCGAACACGGCGCCTTCCTCGGCGTCTCCGTCTTCGGCATCGCGGTCACCCGCCCGAAGGAGATAGCCCAGGACATCGGCGCGCTCGCGAAGCAGTGCGACTACATCGCGCCGATGATCTACCCCTCGCACTGGGCCCCCGGCGAGTACGGCGTCTCCGACCCCAACTCCCAGCCGTACCCCATCACCAAAAAATCCCTCGCCGACTTCGTGAAGAAGACCCGCCACACCGACGCCCAGATCGTCCCCTGGATCCAGGACTTCTCCCTCGGCGTCTCCTACGGCGACGCCGAAGTGGCCGACCAGATCCGCGCGGCAGCGGACAACGGCATCCCCTCCTTCCTCCTGTGGAACCCGGGAGTGCGGTACCACGGCGGGGCGCTGAAGACGATGCGGTGATCTCCTGCCCGCCCGGGACGCCGTTCCGGGCGGGCGGTGGAGTGGTCGGGGGCCGCTGTTAGGCTGCCGGTGTGTCCCGTGGGGGAAGTCCGGTGAGAGTCCGGCGCTGACCCGCAACGGTGTGCGCGAGTGTGTCGGACGGGCCCGTCGTCAGGGGGCCGTGCGGGTGCTCGCGTGAGTCCGATGACCCGCGGGGTGGCATATCTCCCGACTGCTCGCCGCGGACTGCGAGAGGGATGACGCACGGACGCCCGCCCGGTGCGGGGTGCGCCGCCCCCTGTGTGTACGGACGCGGCCCGAGGCGAAGGACGCCCGCCCGTGCCCGCCATGACCACCGCCCCGGCACCCGCCGCGGCCGGACCGCCCGCGCTCCGCCGGCTGCCCGTTCCCGCGACCGCTGCCGTGCTCGCCCTGCTCCTGCTCGTCTCCCTGGTGTGCGGGGTCGGGCTGGGCGCGTCCGGGGTGACGTGGGGCGAGACGCTGCACTTCCTGGGGGCCGGGCTGAGCGGCGGGACGATACGGGGCGACGAGACCGGCGCGTACACCATCGTCTGGGAGATACGGCTGCCGCGCGCCGTGCTCGCGGCCGTGGTCGGCGCGGGGCTCGCCTCGGTCGGCGTGGCCGTGCAGGCCATGGTGCGCAACGCGCTCGCCGACCCCTTCGTGCTGGGCGTCTCCTCCGGCGCCGCGGTCGGGGCCAATGCCGTACTGCTGCTGGGTGCGTTCGCCGCGCTGGGGGTGTGGGCGCTGTCGGTGTCCGCGTTTCTTTCGGCGCTCGCGGCGATGGTGCTCGTGTACGCGGCAGCGCGTACCGCGTACGGGCTGCCGCCGCTGCGGCTGGTGCTGGCCGGTACCGCGCTGTCCTACGGGTTCTCCGCCATCACCACGCTGATGGTCTTCCGGGCCGAGCGCGGCGAGGCGGCCAGGGCCGCGATGATGTGGCTGCTCGGCAGCCTGGGCGGGGCGACCTGGGGCTCGGTGCCGCTCGCCGCGGTCACCGTGCTGCTCGGCATGCTGTACCTCGGTGCCAGGGCCGGGCACCTCAACGCGCTCGCGATGGGCGACGAGACCGCCGCGGCCCTCGGCGTGCGCGCGGGCCGGCTGCGGACCGAGCTGTTCGTGGTCACCGCCGCCGTCACCGCCGCGGTCGTCGCCGTGTCGGGCGCGATCGGGTTCGTCGGGCTGATGGTGCCGCACGTCGTACGGATGCTCGTCGGCGCCGACCACCGGCGGGTGCTGGTCCTCGCGCCGCTCGCCGGCGCCGTGCTGCTGGTCTGGGCGGACATCGTCTCGCGGCTGCTGCTGGCGCCCGCCGAGATACCGGTCGGAGTGGTCACCGCCGTGCTCGGCGTGCCCTGCTTCCTGCTGCTGATGCGGCGCGGCGGCTACGCGTTCGGGGGTGGCCGCTGATGCGCGTCGACGTGGCAGGGGTGACGGTCGAGCTGGCGGGGGCCCGGATCGTCGAGGACATCGCGCTGCGGGCCGACAGCGGGCAGGTCGTGGGGGTGGTCGGGCCGAACGGCAGCGGCAAGTCCACGCTGCTGCGGTGCACCTACCGGGCGCTGCGGCCCACGGCCGGCACGGTACGGCTGGACGGCGACGACCTGCACGCGATGGACGCGCGCGCGGGCGCGCGCCGGCTGGCCGCGCTGCCTCAGGAGTCCGCCGCCGAATTCGACTTCACCGCGGCCGAGGTGGTGGCGATGGGCCGGCTGCCGCACCAGCGCGGCGGCGCCCCCTTCACCGGCCGGGCCTCCGCCGCCGACGCCGCGCTCTGCGCCGAGGCGCTGGACCGGGTCGGCGCGTCCCACCTCGCCGGGCGCGGCTTCCGCACGCTTTCCGGCGGCGAGAAGCAGCGCGTACTGATCGCCCGCGCCCTCGCCCAGCAGCCCCGGGTCCTCGTCCTCGACGAGCCGACCAACCACCTGGACATCGCTCACCAGTTGGAAGTGCTGTCCCTGGTGCGCCGCAGCGGCCTCACCGTGCTCGCCGCGCTGCACGACCTGAACCTCGCCGCGAGCCACTGCGACCTGCTGTACGTGCTCGACGGCGGCCGCGTGGTCGCCTCCGGCCCGCCGCACGACGTACTGCGACCCCGGCTGCTGGCCGAGGTGTTCGGCGTACGGGCGCATCGCGTCACGCACCCGGTGACCGGCGCCGTGCAACTGCTCTTCGACCGCATCGACCAGGAGTGACCATGCCCGTACGACGCCCGGCGGCCGCGCTCGCCGCCCTCCTCGCACTGACCCTGACCGGGTGCGGCGCGCAGGTGGAACAGGCCGCACCCGATGATCGTGGGACCGCGGTCACCATTGAGAACTGCGGCAAGAAGGTCACCTTCGACAAGGTGCCCGAGCGGGTGGTGACCAACGATGTCGGCATCACCGAGATCATGTTCGCGCTGGGCTTGGAGGACCGGATGGCCGGGTTCGTCATGCCGGACGACAAGGGGAAGCTGAGCGGCGTGCCCTGGAAGGACGGGTACGAGAAGACGAAGTGGCTGTCGAAGGGCGAAATCACCAAGGAGCTGGCCGTCGACGCGCGCGCCGACATGGTCTTCGCGGGCTGGAACTACGGCTTCCGTGAGGGCGGCCTCACCCCCGCCGCCCTGCACAAGTTCGGCATCGAGTCGTACCTCCTCACCGAGTCCTGCCACAACGGGCGCGGCTCGGCACGCGGCATCATGCCGCCGCTGGAGGCGCTGTACACCGACCTCAACCAGCTGGGGAAGCTCTTCGGCGTCCAGGACCGGGCGCAGAAGCTGATCGCGGACTTCAAGGGGCGGGTCGCGGAGGTGCGGAGCAAGGCACCGAAGGGTACGGACCGGCCGTCGGTGTTCCTGTACGACAGTGGCCAGGACAAGCCGTTCACGGCGGGGCGGTACGCGGCACCGGACGACATCATCGCCAAGGCGGGCGGCCGCAGCATCACCCACGATCTCACCGACTCCTGGACCACGGTCGGCTGGGAGACCGTCGTCGAGCGGAACCCCGAGGTGATCGTGATCTGCGACTACGGCGACACGACCGCCGAGCAGAAGAAGCAGTTCCTGCTGAACTACAAGCCGCTGGCCAACGTCTCCGCGATCAAGAACAGGAAGATCGTCACGCTGGACTACGCGGACCTGGTGGAGAGCCCCCGCAACCCGGCAGCGATCGAGCGATTGGGTTCATACCTGCGCCGCTAGGGGCGCGGGGAACTGCGCGACCAGCCACGACGGCGCGTGACCCGGGCAGTTCCCCGCCCCCCTACGGTGGTTATCCGTCCGCCTCGGCGGACACCGGCTTCGGGATCAGGAAGGACGACGCAAACGCCGCCGCGATGATGACCACACCCGCGATCATCGCGGCGGTGTAGCCCGACGTCGACGCCGGATCGGCCGGAACCACGGCGGTCTTGACCGCGTACAAGACCGCAAAGCTCAGCCCCGCGCCCAGGTTGAACGCGCCCGCGTTCAGCCCCGGCAGGAAGCCCGGGTTGTCCCGCGGCGAGAGCACGATGCCCAGGCCGTTGAGGACGATGTTGGCCACGCCCGCGTAGGCGATGCCCACCAGGATGGACATCAGCAGGAGCAGCACCCGGGAGTGGCTTCCGCTGGTGACGATCATCAGCACGATGGTCACCACCGTGCCGACGAGCCCGAACCGCAGAACACGGCCGTACCCGAACGTCGCGGAGAGCCGGCCCGCCACCGGACCCATCGCCAGCCCCGCAAGCGCATACGGCGTCAGCGTCCACCACGCCGATGCCTCGGCCGACATGCCCAGACCCGCCTGCGCGTCCTGCGCGAGCGCCGGGATCAGCCCGTTCATGACGGCGAAGACGCCGGTCATCGTGAGGACCGTGGTCAGCAGCAGGGCCCAGGTCGAGCGCTGCTTGAGGTGGTGGGTGGCGACCAGCGGGTGGTCGCTGCGGCTCTCCGTGCGCCAGAACAGCGCGAAGGCAATCGCGGAGATCACGACGAGCGCGGCGATCAGCGGCCAGTTCGCGGCGGCCAGCTTGCCCGCCTCGTTGAACGCGGTCAGCAGGGTGCCGACCGAGATGACGAGGAGGAGTACGCCGGGCCAGTCCATTCGGCTCTTCACGGGCGCGGTGGACTCGCGGGTCATCGTGGCGACCATGACCGCGGCGAGCGCCGCGACGACGGCCATCGCCCAGAAGACCGCGCCGAAGCCGTAGTGGTCGGCGAGGTAGCCGCCCGCGAGCGAGTCCACGCCCGCGATGCCGCCGTTGACCGCGGTGATCACGCCGAGCAGGGTGCCGTACCGCTTCGGCTCGGTCACCTCGACCCGCAGCATGATCAGACACAGCGGTACGGTCGGGCCGCTCACGCCCTGGAGGACGCGGCCCGCGAAGAGCATCGGCACGCTCGTCGCCAGCGCGGCGATGACGCAGCCGATGACCATCAGGGTCATCATCCCGGCCAGCACCTTGCGGCGGCCGATCACGTCGCCGAGCCGCGGCAGGAACAGCGAGAAGAGTGCTGCCGCGGTGAAGAACGCGGTCTGGGTGAGACCGACCTCCGCCGAGGTGGCGTGGAGGCTGTCCTCGATGCTCTTCAGCGCGGGGCTCAGCATGCTCGCGTTGAGCTGGAAGGCGAAGCACGCCGCCAGCAGCGCGGTGAGCAGGACACCGACCCGGACGCCGGGTCTCTCCGTCAGGCCGCCCGAGGGCTGCCCCGTCGTGGTGGATGCGCTCATGCCAGTACGTCTCCGGGCTTCTGTGGGTTCTCGCCGATCAGCTCGGGGTCGCCGATCCGCTCCAGGGCATCCACGACCAGGTCCCAGAAGCGGCCGTGGTCCAGCTCGACCGCGACCTGGGTGCGGCAGTCGGCCGGCGCCGGCGCGCGGAAGTCCGTCACGGTCATGCCCTTGGTCAGGGTGCCCGTCAGCTCGATGTCCACCGGGGCCCGGCGGACGGTCATCACGTCCGGGTCGATCACATACGCGACGGCGCACGGGTCGTGCACCGGCGGCGACTCGAAGCCCTGGTGGTCGCGGTAGGTGGTGCCGAAGAACTCGAGCAGCTCCTCGACGAACTTGGCGGGCTTGGTGCCCAGCGCGGCGATCCGCTCGGCCACCTCGGGCGTCGCGAGCGCCTGGTGGGTGAGGTCCAGGCCGACCATGGTGACCTGCCAGCCCGCGTTGAAGACGATGTGCGCGGCCTCGGGGTCGATGACGATGTTGAACTCGGCGACCGCGCTCCAGTTGCCCTCGTGGTAGCCGCCGCCCATCAGGACGACCTCGCGGACCCGCTCGACGATGCGCGGCTCCTTGCGGGCGGCCAGCGCGATGTTGGTGAGGCCCGCGGTCGGGACGATGGTGATCTCGCCCGGCTCGTGGGACATCACGGTGTCGATGATCAGGTCGACGGCGTGCCGCTCGTCCAGGACGCACGTCGGGTCCGGCAGCACGGGGCCGTCCAGACCGGTCTCGCCGTGGATGTCACCGGCGGTCTCGATGTTCCGTACGAGGGGACGCGGGCAGCCGGCGGCGAAGGGCACGTCGGTGATGCCCGCGATCCGCGCCACGGAGAGCGCGTTGCGGGTGACCTTCTCCAGTGTCTGGTTGCCGACCACGGTCGTCACGGCGACGAGCTCGATGTCGGGGTTCCCGTGGGCCAGGAGCATGGCGATCGCGTCGTCGTGCCCCGGGTCGCAGTCGAGGATGATCTTTCTGGCCAACGGTCGAGCCCCTTTGCCCTGTTGAACGGTGGTGCGGTGACCCCTCCGGCAGAGCGTGGGAAATCGTTCTCCGAAGGGCCGCGAAGAGTTCACCCGCACACCGGGGTGCTTGTCAATGATTCATCCCACAGTGCCCGGCGGCTGCCCGGTGATAACGTTTGCCCGCCGTTGCCGCAGCGCACGCCGCTCGCAGGCGCGCAGCCGAGCCGAGCGAAGGGCGCGACCGTGGCCGAAGTCACCCTGAAGGACGTCGCCCGCGCGTCGGGCTGTTCCGTCGCCACCGTCTCCCGTGTGCTCGCCGGCACCCGCCCGGTCGGCGCGGAGACCGCCCGTACGGTACGCGAGGCCGCCACCCGGCTGGGATACCGCCCCAACCACGTCGCCCGCGCGCTGCGCCGCCGGGCCACCGGCACCGTCGGCCTGGTCCTGCCGCAGATCACCAACCCCTTCTTCCCCGCGCTCGTGCGCGAGCTGGAGCACGCGCTGCACGCCGCCGGGCGGGCCGTGCTGCTCGCCGACTGCGACGACGACCCGGCGACCGAGGCGGCCCGGATCGCGGAGTTCCTGGACCGGCAGGTGGACGCGCTGGTGCTGATACCGGTCGACGAGCGGCTCAGCCGGGAGGCGGTCGCGGACGCCGCGCGGCGGGTGCCGGTGGTGCTGCTGGACCGCGGCTGCGGCCCGGGCGTCGCCGACTCGGTCGCGGTGGACAACGCGGCGGGGATGGCACTCGTACTGGATCACCTGGCGGCGGCGGGCCGCCGCCGGCCGTGGTTCGTGGGCGCGGCCGGCACGACCTCCACGGCGGCCGAGCGGCGCGCCGCGTACGAGGCGGGCGCGGCAGTCCTTGACCCGCAGGCCCCCGGCCGGGTCGAGCTGGGCGACTTCTCCGTGGCGTGGGGGCGGGAGGCGGTCGACCGCATCTGGCCGTCCCGCCCGGACGCGATCGTCTGTGCCAACGACCTCATCGCGGTCGGTGCGCTCCAGCGGCTGCGCCAGCTGGGTGCCGAGGTGCCTGCCGAGGTCGCGGTCATCGGCTTCGACGACGTGCCCTTCGCGGGCCTGGCCGACCCGGCGCTGACCACGGTCCGCCAGCCGGTCGGCGAACTGGCGGCGGAGGCGGCCAGGTTGCTGGGTGAGCGGTCGGGGGACCGGACACCGGACGTGGGGCCGAGCCGTACGGTCCGGCTCACGCCGGAGCTGCTGGTGCGGGCGTCCGGCTGAGCGCACGTCACTCCATGCGCGGACCGCAGGGCTGATCGCAGGCGCGCGGGCGCGCCGACGTCACGCGCGCGGGCGCGCCGAAGTGGGGACTCCCGCGCGTCGTTCAAGAGCGGGTTCGGCATACCGACCGGATAATGTGCATATGACGGACGAAATGCTGGATCCCGTGACATTGGCCGTACGGCCCGTGGTGTGCCCGGTGTGGTGCCGGCGTGTGCACACGGCCGCCGAGGCCGGTGGCCACGACGGGATCATGCATCTGGCGGAACCGGTCGGCTGGAACCTCTCGGCACAGCCGGAGCGGGGCTTCCCGCAGTTCCACTTCCGCATCATGTGTGAAGAAGGTGCGTCCGGCCGGACGTCGCCGGTGGTCGAGGTGGGCGTGATCGAGGCCGAGGGCCGGCTGCCGTACTCCTGCGACGCGCGCACCGCCGGCGAGCTGGACCGGATCGTCGGCGAGCTGGAGCGGGTGCTGGAGACGCTGCGCGGCTGGCGCGCGGCGCTGCCCGGCGGGGTCTCGGTGCCCTGAGCCGCCCCCCGCGGACGCCACCGCGGCCCTGAGGTTGAGTCGCGCAGGCGGCTTTCAAAGAATCTGCACATCGCCCGCGCATCGGCGGCACAGCGTGTGCCGTCCGACGCGCGTCGGCGCGCGGGCGTCCGGGGCTTGGCGCGGGTATGTCCGGATGGGCCCGGCGTGTGCGCACGGTCGCCGGCGTTCGGGCAAACGTTCTTGTGAAGGAGTCGTCACCAAGGCGTGCATAAAACTGCACGCGATGGTCCGGAGCCGGTGGAATGTGCCGACCGGCCGCAGCAAGCGGGTTGGCCCGGCTACCAGTTGGCGTGCTTGGATCATTTCGACGCGGGAGTTGTGCGAATGCCTCCCCGGTTTCCATTCGGTGAATGACCGTTATGGCCGACCGGGTTATGTTCTGCCGCTCACTTCCGGGTTATTCGAGTATGACTCACAGTAATTGAAGGGAAACGTAAGTCATGGACTTCACCCCCCAGGTCGAGACCGCTGAGATCGCCGACGCCGAGCTGGACGCCATCGCCGGTGGCCTCGGCGTGTCGGGCACCGTCAACCAGGTTGTCGGCACCGTCGACGGTCTGACCGGTGGCGCCGTCGGCAGCACCCTCGGCCAGGTCAACGGCACCGTGCAGCAGACCACCGGCGTCAACGCCGTGGGCACCGTCGAGGGCCTGACCCAGGGCCTCTGAGTCTCGCCACTGTCGTCGGTCGCACCGTCGCAGGCATGACTCGACCTATCGGTACATGTCCGTACCCATAGGTTTGCCGTGAGCCCCGGAGCTTTTGTTCCGGGGCTCACGGATGCCTTCGGTCGTTGACTTCGCCCGTCAAGTGCGGGCTTTTCCGCCTGTGTTACGGTCATGCCTTGGTATGCCCGAACAGCGGGTATTTTCATGGATCATTGGTGCGCCATGTCGCGCGTGTCCCATTGGGTCGCCTTTTCGTCCGCGCTGCCCTTTGGTGTATGCGTCGGCACCGAATGAGACAAAAGCAGTCGAGGGAAAAGTTCCGTGCAGTTCCGGCAAAAGGCGCTGGCCAAGCTCCAGTCGCCTGAAGAGCTCGACCTGCCCGTGCGCTACGCCCGGCCGCAGGGCGGCCTCGTCCTCGCCGTCACCGTCGTCGTGATGGCCGTCGCCGCCTTCTGGGCGGTCACCGGGTCCGTGTCCTCCAAGCTGACCTCGCCCGGCATCCTCACCCACCCCCAGGGCAGCTACGTCCTGCAGAGCCCGGTCGCCGGCCAGGTCACCGAGGTCTTCGCCAAGGAGGGCCAGCAGCTCCGGGCCGGAGCGCCGGTGCTGAAGGTACGCACCGCAGAGGGCGACCGCGCCGTCCGCGCGGTGGCGCCGGGCCGTGTCACCAGCCTGGTCGGCAAGATCGGCTCGGTGGTCACCATGGGTGCCGACGTCGCGAGCGTCGAGCGCGTCCAGAGCGCACGCGAACCGCTGGTGGCGATGGTGTACGTACCCAGCCGCAGCGCCGCCACCGTCCCCGTCGGCGCCGACGTCGACCTCACCGTCCAGTCCGTGCCCACGCAGCAGTACGGCGTGCTCCGCGGCAAGGTCAAGGCCGTCGGCCGGGCACCGCAGAGCAGCCGCCAGATCGCCGGCTTCCTCGGCGACCGCGAACTCGGCGAGCAGTTCACGGCGGACGGCCAGCCGATCGCGGTCCTCGTCGAGCTGGAGCGCTCCAAGGACACCAAGTCCGGCTACAAGTGGTCCAACGCCGACGGCCCGCCGAACGCGATCGGCTCCATGACGCCCGTCACCGGTGCGATCCACCTCACCGCGCAGCGCCCGATCGATTGGCTCCTCCCGTGACCGCGCCGTCCGAAGCCCCGGCACCGCCCCCGCTGCCGCCCGGCGGCCGCGGCCGGCACCGCCCGAACACCAAGCCCGACCGGCGCCGCTCCGGCCGGAGCCGGACCGGACCCGCCAAGGGCGCGGGCAAGACGGTCCGTACGCCCACCACCCTCCAGATGGAGGCCGTGGAGTGCGGCGCCGCCTCGCTCGCCATGGTCCTCGGCCACTACGGCCGGCACGTCCCGCTGGAGGAGCTGCGCATCGCGTGCGGCGTCTCCCGCGACGGCTCCCGCGCCTCCAACCTCCTCAAGGCGGCCCGCTCCTACGGCCTGAAGGCCAAGGGCATGCAGATGGAGCCGGCCGCGCTCGCCGAGGTCCGGGCCCCGGCCATCCTCTTCTGGGAGTTCAACCACTACGTCGTCTTCGACGGCATGGGCCGCCGCTTCGGCCGCAAGGGCGCGTTCATCAACGACCCCGACAAGGGCCGCCGCTTCGTGCCCGCCGAGGACTTCGACACCAGCTTCACCGGCGTCGTGCTGACCTTCGAGCCCGGCGAGGAGTTCCGCAAGGGCGGCCGCAAGCCGGGCGTCCTCGGCGCCCTGCCGCCTCGGCTGCGCGGCACCTCCGGCACCATGCTCGCCGCGGTCCTCGCCAGCTTCCTGCTGGTCGTGGTCGGCGCGACGGTGCCCGCGCTGAGCCGTACGTACATCGACATGTTCCTGATCGGCGACCAGACCTCGCTGCTCGGGGTGCTCTTCGCGTCGATGGGTACCACGCTCGTCCTGACAGCCGCGCTCACCGCGCTGCAACAGGCGAACCTGCTGCGCGGCCGCATCATCTCCTCCACCCTGAGCAGCGCCCGCTTCCTGCGCCATCTGCTCCGGCTGCCGGTCACCTTCTTCGCGCAACGCAACCCGGCCGACCTCGTCCAGCGCCTGCAGTCCAACGACACGGTCGCCGAGACCCTGGCCAGGGACCTCGCCGCGGCCGCCGTGGACGCGGTCGTCGTCATTCTCTACGCCTTCCTGCTGTGGTCCTACGATCCGCAGCTCACCCTCATCGGCGTGGCCGTCGCGCTGCTCAACGTCGCCGCCATGCGCATCGTCGTACGGCTGCGCGCCACGGGCACCCAGAAGCTGCGCGCCGACACCGCCCGGCTGACCAACACCTCGTACAGCGGCCTCCAGCTCATCGAGACGATGAAGGCCACCGGCGGCGAGAACGGCTACTTCCGGCGCTGGGCCGGGCAGCACGCCACCACCCTGGACGGACAGCAGCGGCTCGGCGTGCCCAGCGCCTGGCTCGCCGTCGTCGCGCCCACCCTCGCCGCCCTCAACAGCGCGCTGATCCTGCTCGTCGGCGGTCTGAGCGCGGTCGAAGGCCATATGTCGGTAGGTCTCCTAGTCGCCTTCCAGGCGCTGGTCACCAACTTCACGGCCCCGATCACCCGGCTCAACGGCATGGCGGCCCGCATCCAGGACTTCGCCGCGGACGTCGCCCGCCTGAAGGACGTCGAGTCCTTCCCGGTCGACTCCCTCTACACCCGCCCCGAGCCGGTCGCGTCCACCCGCCGCCTCAAGGGCCACGTGGAGCTGACGAGCGTCACCTTCGGTTACAGCCCGCTCGACAAGCCGCTGCTCACCGAATTCTCGCTGACCGTCGGGCCCGGACAGCAGGTCGCCCTCGTCGGCGGCTCCGGCAGCGGCAAGTCCACCGTCTCCCGTCTGATCTCCGGCCTGTACAGCCCGTGGGAGGGCACCATCCACATCGACGGGCAGCGGCTGGAGGACATCTCCCGCGGCGCCCTCGCCTCCTCGGTCTCCTTCGTCGACCAGGACGTCTTCCTCTTCGAGGGCACGGTCCGCGACAACGTCGCGCTGTGGGACCCCTCGATCCCCGACGAGGCCGTCATCGAGGCGCTGAAGAACGCCGCGGCGTACGACATGGTGGCCCGCCGCCCCGGCGGCATCCACAGCCGCGTCGAGCAGGACGGCCGGAACTTCTCCGGCGGCCAGCGGCAGCGCCTGGAGATCGCCCGGGCCCTGGTCCGGCGCCCCTCCATCCTCGTCCTGGACGAGGTGACCTCCGCCCTGGACGCGGAGACCGAACAGATCATCATGGACAACCTGCGGCGCCTCGGCTGCGCCTGCGTCGTCATCGCCCACCGCCTCAGCACGGTGCGCGACAGCGACGAGATCGTGGTCCTGGACCACGGCACGGTCGTCGAGCGCGGGCGGCACGAGGACCTGGTCGCCGCCCAGGGCGCGTACGCAGAGCTGGTCAAGGAGTCCTGAGGTGACAACCCCGCACCCCGCGGCGACCGGTGCGGCCGCCGACGACACCGTGCTGCACGCCCTCGGCGGGCTCGGCACCGAGGTCGACTGCACGGGCCTGCGCAGCCTGCCGCTCGAAGGACCGCACGTCCTGTGGCTGGTCACCGGCGGCGCCATGGACCTCTTCGCGGTCGACGCGGCCCAGCAGGGCCACTGGTACTTCCTCGGCCGGCTCGCCCCCGGCACCCTGCTCCTCGGCCCGGTCGAGGGCCCGCAGCACACCCTCGTCGCCCGGCCGCTGCAGGGCTGCGCGGTCCGCCGCATCCAACTGCGCGAGCTGTTCCGGGCCGAGTACGGCGGCGCGGAGTACGACGCGTACGGCCGGTACGTCGGCCCGGCCTGGGAGACCGGCGAATACGCGTACGAGGGCGGGCTCAGCCCGCTGGAGGACGCCTTCGCGCGCGGCGTCGGCCGCAGCCAGCGCGTGCTCTTCGAAGCGCCGCTGGACGGCGAGTACGGGGCGGGCGACTCCGTCGGGACCGACGGGGCGGCCGACGAGAACATCCTCTGGATGCCCGTCGAGCCCGGCAGCCTCCAGTACGGCGCCCACTACAGCGCCGAGGCCGCCGCCGACCTGCTCATCGACGCAACGATGTGGCAGCGGATGGTCGACCAGCAGTTCCGGCTGCTGTCCGCCCTGGACCGCTGGATCGAGCGCCTGGAGCGCGCGCACGAGGACCGCACCGCGGCCGGCATCAAGGCCGGCGAGGCCGCCCGCTCGCAGGCCGACCAGACTCTGCTGTCCTCCATCGGCTCCACGGGTCCCCGCGGCGCGAGCACCAGGGCCACCGACGACGCGACCCTCGCCGTCTGCCGCAAGGTCGCCGACGCCGCCGGGATCACGCTGACCTCGCCCAAGGAGGGCGGCACGGCGACCGACCGGCTCAGCCCCGTCGAGCGGATCGCCGTCAGCTCCCGCATCCGCACCCGCGTCGTCAAGCTCGACGGCCGCTGGTGGCGCGAGAACAGCGGCCCGCTCGTCGGCCACCGCAGCGAGACCGGCGAGCCCGTGGCGCTGCTGTGGCGCCGGGGCCGGTACGAAGCGGTCGCGGCCGACGGCACCCGCACCCGACTCGACCAGGAGCAGGCCGCGGCGCTCGAACCGCGCGCGGTCATGCTCTACCCGCCGCTGCCCGACCGCCCCATGGGCGCCCTGCGGCTGATCCGCTTCAGCATGCGCGGCACCCGCCTGGACCTGCGCAACCTCGCCATCGGCGGGCTGGTCGCCGTGGTACTCGGCGCGCTCGTGCCGATCGCCACCGGCAAGGTACTGGGCGACTACGTGCCCAACGCCGAGCGCGCCCTGATCATCCAGACGGCCGTCGCGCTGATCGCCACCAGCCTGGTCTCCGCCGTCTTCATGCTGCTGGAGAACACCTCCATCCTGCGCGTCGAAGGACGCATCGAATCCACCCTCCAGCCGGCCGTCTGGGACCGGCTGCTGCGGCTGCCCACGAAGTTCTTCAGCGGGCGGTCCACCGGCGAGCTGGCCAGCGCCGCGATGGGCATCAGCGGCATCCGCCGCATCCTGTCCGGTATCGGCTCGGTCGTCGTGCAGGCCGGCACGGTCGGCACGATGAACCTCGTCCTGCTGCTGGTCTACAGCCCCAAGCTGGCCGTCGTCGCGATCGCCATGCTGCTCTGCATCGCCGCGGTCTTCCTGCTCCTGGGCCTGTGGCAGCTGCGCTCCCAGCGCCGCCTGATCGAGCTGACCAACAAGCTCAACAACCAGGCGTTCCAGACCCTGCGCGGGCTGCCGAAGCTGCGCGTCGCCGCCGCCGAGAGCTTCGCGTACGGGGCGTGGGCCGGGGAGTTCGCGCGCAGCCGGGAGCTCCAGCAGAAGGTCGGCCGGATCAAGAACCTCACCACCGTGCTCAACGCGGTCTACCTGCCGCTGTGCACCCTCGTGATGTTCATGCTGCTCGCGGGCCCGGCCCGCGGCACGCTCTCGGCCGGCGCGTTCCTCACCTTCAACACCGCCGTCACGATGATGCTGTCCTCGGTGACCCAGCTGACCGGCGCATGCCTCCAGGCGTTCGCCGTGCTGCCGATGTTCGAGCAGATCAAGCCGGTCCTCGACGAGCGCCCCGAAGTACGCGGCGGCTCGACCCAGCCGGGCACCCTCGACGGCGGCATCGAGGCCCGCGGCCTGTCCTTCCGCTACTCCGACGACGGGCCGCTGGTCCTGGACGATGTGTCCTTCGAGGTGCGGCCCGGCGAGTTCGTCGCCGTCGTCGGCGCGAGCGGCTGCGGCAAGTCCACCCTGCTGCGCCTTCTCATCGGCTTCGACCGCCCGGTCTCCGGCAGCGTCCTCTACGACGGCCAGGACCTGGCGGCCCTGGACCAGGCCGCCGTGCGCCGCCAGTGCGGCGTGGTGCTGCAGAACGCCCAGCCCTTCAACGGCTCCATCCTCGAGTGCATCTGCGGCGCCGAGATGTTCACGCAGGAGGAGGCGTGGGCGGCCGCGGAGATGGCGGGCCTGGCCGAGGACATCAAGCGGATGCCGATGGGCATGCACACGATGCTCTCCGACGGCGGCGGCTCGATCTCCGGCGGCCAGCGACAGCGGCTGATGATCGCCCAGGCGCTGATCCGGCGGCCCCGCATCCTCTTCTTCGACGAGGCCACCAGCGCGCTGGACAACGAGACCCAGCGGGTGGTCACCGAGAGCACCCGCACGCTCAACGCCACCCGCGTCGTCATCGCCCACCGGCTCTCCACGGTCATGGACGCCGACCGGGTGATCGTGATGTCCGAGGGCCGGGTAGCCCAGCAGGGCACCCCCGCCGACCTGCTCGCGGACACCGGCGGCCTCTTCCACGAGCTGGTCCGCCGGCAGATCAGCTAGGGGTGCGGACGCGCGGCGGCCCGCAGTGTGGAACGTCGCGCTCCGTTCCGCCGTCCGCACGTAAGAATGCCGTGTGCTCCAGCAACTGTTCACGCCCTCCGTCCAGCACACGCTCGACCTGATCGGCATCTTCGTCTTCGCGATCTCCGGCGCGCTGCTCGCCGTGCGGAAGAACTTCGACATCTTCGGCATCGCCGTGCTCGCCGAGGTCACCGCGCTCGGCGGCGGGCTGATCCGCGACCTGATCATCGGCGCCGTGCCGCCGGCCGCCTTCACCGACCTCGGGTACTTCCTCACCCCGCTGGTCGCGGCCGTCCTCGTCTTCTTCCTCCACCCGCAGGTCCAGCGGATCCAGACCGGGGTGAACGTCTTCGACGCGGCCGGCCTCGGCCTCTTCTGCGTCGCGGGGACCACCAAGGCGTACGAGTACGGGCTCGGCCTCACCGCCTCCGCCACCCTGGGCCTCGCCACGGCCGTCGGCGGCGGCGTGCTGCGCGACATCATCGCCAATGAAGTCCCCTCGCTGGTGCGCTGGGACCGCGACCTCTATGCCGTGCCGGCCATCGTCGGCTCCGCCATCGTCGTGCTGTGCATCCGCTTCCAGGCCCTCAACCCCGGCACCAGCGCGGTGGCGGCCCTCGTCGCCTTCGCCGTCCGGCTGCTCGCCCTCAAGTACCACTGGCGCGCCCCCCGCGCCTGGAACCGCCGCTCCTCGGCGGTGGAGGTGGAGGAGGGATGAGGGGCGCGCTGCGTGGCGCGGTCAGCCGGCCGGTTCCGTGAAGGAGTTCCAGAGGGCCGTGAGGGTGGCGCCGAGCAGCTCGGGGAGCGGGGCGTGCGGCGCCGGGTCGTCCGGCGGGGGAGTGCCGGGGCCGGGGTCGACCCGGGCGCGGAGGCAGAAGCCCTCCAGGACGGCGAGGAGCGCGACGACGAAGTCGGCGACGGTACGGCCGGGCGCCGGCCGGCGCCCTTCGCGGGCCAGCAGGCGTTCCAGCGCGGCGGCGTAGCCGATGCCCAGCTGGCGGTAGCCGCCCTGGGCCGCCTCGCGGACCTTGGGGTGTTCGCCCAGTACGTAGAAGGTCAGGTAGACGTAGGTGAGGGGGTTGGCGCGGGCGCGCTCCAGGTATCCGGCGGCGACCGTGGTGAGGATGGACTCGACCGGTGCCGTGGTGTCCGCCAGCGCCAGCAGTTCGGCCACCGCGTCCCGGTCCTCCGGGTACGCGTCCGGGCCGAGCAGGTGGAACATCAGCTCGGTCTGGTAGTCGGCCTGGGTGGGCCACAATGGGTAGATCGCGCCGGTGGTGATCGGCTGTGCCGGGCCGACGCCGGGCTGCCGGTCCGCGGCGATCTCGGTGGCGAGCCGGGCGACCTCGGTGAGCCTGATGTGTGCCAGCGGCCCGGCGAGCGCCTGGTCGGAGCTGTCGGCGGCGTGCCGGCGCACCAGCTCCACGCCCGCCTCCAGCATCAGGGATCGGGTCTCCGCCGGTGAACGGCGGGTCCGCCGCGTCTTCTTGGTGGTGCCCGGCGTTGCGGTCTTTCCCGGCATCGCGCTGCTGCCCCCCTCCATCGGCACCCGTCGCAGGCGCCATTGTCATCGTAGGCCCCTCTTGTTTCCGTATAAAACCTACCGTAACTTTTCTACGGAGCTTGGTCGTTGCACGCCCCACGAGCGTAGGGAGACCGGCACGATGACGCAGCCCCTGGACGAGACCCGCGCACGCGTCCTGGACGAACTGATCGCCGAGCAGGAGAAGATCCTCACCGACCGCACCGCCGGCTCCGCCCGGCTGCGCGCCGAGGCACGGGAGTCGCTCGCCGGCGGCGTCGCCTCCGCCTGGCAGGACTCGCCGCCCGTCGCCGTCTGGATCGAGGACGGGCACGGCGCGCACGTCCGCGACGTGGACGGTACCGACTACGTCGACCTGCACGGCGGCTTCGGCGTCGGCCTCGCGGGCCACGCCCACCCGGCGATCGTCGCGGCGGTGAGCGAACGGGTGCGGCACGGCACCCACTTCGCTCAGCCCACCCGCGACCTGATCCCGGTGACCCGGCTGCTCGCCGGGCGGTTCGGACTGCCCCAGTGGCGCTTCACCAACTCCGGTACGGAAGCCACGATGGACGCCGTCCACCTGATGCGGGCCGCCACCGGCCGCAAGAAGATCCTCAAAGTCGAGGGCAGTTACCACGGCCACCACGACTCGGTACAGGTCTCCAGCTATGCCCGCGTCGCCGAGGACATCGGCCCCGACGACCGGCCGCGCTCGGTCGCGTACGGCCCGGCGTACCCCACCGAACTGACCGACCTCACGCTCGTCGTGCCGTTCGGCGACCTCGCCGCGGTCGAACGGGCCCTGGCCGAGCACCCCGGAGAGATCGCCGGCATGATCATCGAGCCGGTCATGATGAACATCGGCCTGATCGTCCCGCCGCCCGGCTACCACGCCGAACTGAAGGCGCTGCTGCACCGGCACGGCTCCCACCTCGCCTACGACGAGGTCAAGACGGGCTTCGCGATCGCCCCCGGCGGCGCCACCGAACTCTTCGGCACCACACCGGACATCGTGTGCCTCGCCAAGGCCATGGGCGGCGGCATCCCGTGCGGTGCCGTCGGCGCCACCCGCGAACTGATGGACCGCATCGCCGACCACACCTACGAACAGGTCGGCACCTTCAACGGCAATCCCATGATGCTCGCCGCGACCCGCGCGATGCTCACCGAGGTACTGACCGAGGACGCCTACCGCGGCTTCGACGCCCTCCGGTCGCGGATGACCGGCGGCGTCGAGGCCGCGCTGCGCCGGTACGGCCTGCCGGGATACGTGGCCGCGCACGGCGCCAAGGGCTCGGTGATCTTCACCGAACGGCTGCGCAACTTCCGGGACTTCCTCGCCTACGACGACCGCTGGGGCCATCTGCACTGGCTGTACCAGCACAACGGCGGCGTCTTCCTGCCGCCCTGGGGCAAGACCGAACAGTGGACGCTCTCGGTGCAGCACACCGCCGAGGACGCCGAGCGCTTCGTCCTCAACTTCGAGCGGTTCGCAGCCGCCGTGCACACCGCACTGGACACCACGGCCTCATGACCGGCGGCTGCCCGCGTCGGCCGTGTGCTGCGCCGCCAGCCGCACCGTGGCGTTGGCCGCGCCGTACCCCTGATAGCCGCCGCGCCGCTCCACGAGTTCGAAGAAGACCCGGCCGACGGTGACCGTGTAGCAGTGCAGGAACTCCCCGCCGTCCGCGTCCCGTTCGTAGAGGATGCCCAGCTCCCGGAAGGCGTCCAGGGTCTCGGGGTCGAGGCCGTACCGCGCGTCGAGGTCGTCGTAGTAGTTGTCCGGGATGCGCAGCAGGCCCGCGCCGGCCTCGCGCACCCGGCGCGCGGTCGTGAGCAGGTCGTCGGTGGCCAGTGCGATGTGCTGCGGCCGCACTTCCTGTTCGCCCGGTACCGGGGCGACGTTCAGCGCGACCCGCAGACTGCCGGTGGCATTGGCGACGGCACGGCTGCGGAAGAGGCCGTACGGATCGGCGAGGTCCAGGCTCTCGTTGGGCTGGAGGCCCAGCACGCTCGCGTAGAAGAGGGCCGCCTCGTCGAAGTGGTGCCAGGGCTGGGTGAGCGCGACATGGTCGATACGGGCGATCCCGGCCGTGCCGCGCTGCGGCGCCGGCGCGCCGAAGTCCGCCGTCCAGCTCGGGTGGTCGTCCCGGTCCGTACGGCAGAAGAACAGCTCGGTGTCGTCCGGCGCGGCCACCGCGTCCAGCGGTACGTCCCCGGGCGCCCGGCGGCGGGGCACGACCGGGGCCCGCAGCGCCTCGGCGCGGCGCACCGCGGCGGCCGGCTCCGGGCTCTCCAACCCGAGCGCGACCAGGCCCGGTCCCTCGCGGCGGGCACCGCTCACGGTGTTGAGCAGTACGCGCGCCTCGTTCTGCTGCCACAGCTCCACCGGCTTGCCGCCGCTGTGCCGGCCCGCGCGTACGAAGCCGAGCGCGCCGAGCAGGGAGCGCAGCGGTTCGGTGTCCGCGGCGGCGAGCTCGGCGAAGGCGAAGCCGTCCGGGACGACCGGCGCGGGCAGGCTGCTCAGCCCGGCCGCCTCCTCCAGCGCGATCAGCGAGCGCATCGCGTCGACCGCGGTGCGCCCCGCGTCCGCCTGCCGGAAGACATCGTTGAAGATCTCCAGCGAGAGCGGCCCCGAGTAACCGGCGCGCAGTACGTGACCGAGCATCCCGGCGAGGTCGAAGCCGCCCTGGCCGGGGAAGCAGCGGTAGTGCCGGCTCCACTGGAGGACGTCCATCGCCAGCTTCGGCGCGTCGGCCAGCTGGAGGAAGAAGATCTTCTCGCCGGGGATGTCCTCGATGCCCTTGGGGTCCGAGCCGCGCGAGAGGATGTGGAAGCTGTCCAGGCAGGTGCCGAGCGCCGGGTGATCGGCCTGCTCGACGATGCGCCAGGCGTGGTCGTACGTGTTGACGTGCCGGCCCCAGGCCAGCGCCTCGTACGCGAGGCGGATGCCGTGCTCGGCCGCGCGCTCGGCGAGGGCGCGCAGCTGGCGGGCCGCGAGCGCGTCGTCGTCGACGGCGTCCGGCGAGACGCTGGAGCACACCAGCATCAGGTCGGCGCCGAGCCGTTCCATGACGGCGAATTTCCGCTCCGCGCGCCGCATGTTGCGCGCGAAGACCTCCTCCGGGACCGCCTCGGCGTCGCGGAACGGCTGGTAGAGATCGATGGACAGGCCGAGGTCGGCGGCGCGCAGCCGGATCTCCTCGGGGCTCAGCGGACTGGCCAGCAGGTCGTTCTCGAAGATCTCGACACCGTCGAACCCGGCCGCTGCGACGGCGCTGAGCTTCTCGGAGAGCGAGCCGCTCAGCGACACCGTGGCGATGGACTTGCGCATCTGGGCCTCCTCAGACCGCGGCCGCGCCGACCAGGTCGGCGAGGTCGGCGAGCATCTCTTCGGCGTGCGGTTCCCGGCCGGTGAAGAGCCGGAAGGCGTCGGCGGCCTGGAAGACGGCCATGCCGCCGCCGTCCAGCGTCCGGCAGCCCAACTCCCTTGCGGTACGGATGAGTTCGGTCTCCAGCGGGCGGTAGACGACCTCGGCGACCCACAGGCCGGCGCGGAGCAGCCCGGCCGGGAGCGGGAGGCCGGGGTGGGCGGCCATGCCGGTGGGCGTGGCGTGCACCAGGCCGTCGGCGCCGGGCAGTACGGCGGCCAGCTCGTCCGGCGTGGCGGTGGCGGCGCGCCCTGTACCGAAGCGGGTATTGAGGGATTCGGCGAGCGCCCCGGCGCGTACCGCGTCGGTGTCGACGAGGACGAGCCGGTCGGTGCCGAGCGAGAGCATGGCGTGCGCGACGGCGGAGCCCGCGCCGCCTGCGCCGATCTGGACGACCTCGCGGGTCGCGGCGCCGGGCAGGCCGCGTGCGAAGGACTGGGTGAAGCCGGTGACGTCGGTGTTGTGGCCGATCGCGCGGCCGCCGCGGAAGACGACGGTGTTGACCGCGCCCAGCTCGGCGGCGCCGGGCGAGAGCTCGTCGAGGTGCTCGATCACCAGCTGCTTGCAGGGGTGCGTGATGTTGAGTCCGTCGAAGCCGAGGCTGCGCGCCGCGCGGATCAGCTCGCCGACGGACTCCGCCGGTACGCCCAGCGTGTCGAGGTCGAGCGTCCGGTAGAGCAGCCGCAGGCCGTGCCGGTCGGCCTCCCGCTCGTGCAGGGCCGGGCTCAGCGAGGGGCCGATGCCGGAGCCGATGAGGCCGGTGAGATACGAGGGCGTGGACAACGCGACTCCCTGGTGGTGCGCTATGAACGTACTAGATAGTTAATTATGACGGCGGAGGGCCGCGGGGGAAAGGGGGACCCGCGGCCCTCCGGGACCGGCGCCGGTGCGACCGTCCGGACCGGCGCGGGTCAGGCGGAGGTGGCGCCGGCCAGGTCGCCGCGGTCCCGCGCCGGGTCCTGCTTCTCGCCGAGCAGCGCGGTCGGCACGCGGTACGTCTCCCGGCCCGTCAGCACGGCGAGGGAGCAGATCACGCAGGTACCGGCGGTGAAGGCGGCGACGCCCAGCCAGTTGGTGCCGCCGGACCCGGCGATCCGCTCGGCGATACTCACGGCGAAGCCCGCGACCGCGAAGCCGATCTGGGTGCCGATGGCCATGCCGGAGAGCCGGACCCGGGTCGGGAACATCTCGCCGTAGAACGAGGGCCAGATGCCGTTGGCGGCGCTGTAGACCACGCCGAAGAAGACGATGCCGGTGAGGAAGACCAGCGGGTAGCTGCCGGTCGAGACGGCCCACAGGTACACGAAGATCATGACGGCCGAGCCGAGCGAGCCGATCAGGAAGACCGGCTTGCGGCCGATCCGGTCCGACAGCTTGGCCCACAGCGGGATCGCGAGCAGCGCGACCGCGTTGGCGAGTACGCCGACCCAGAGCATCGCCGACTTGTCCAGGCCGACCGCGTCGCTGGTGGCGTACGCCAGCGCCCAGACCGAGAAGATCGTGCTGACGGTGGCGATCAGGGCGGCCGCGATCACGCGCAGCACATCGGCCCAGTGGTTGCGGAGCAGGTCCGCGAGCGGCAGCTTGGCCACCGCGTCCTCGGCCGCGGCCTGCTCGAAGACCGGGGTCTCCGTGAGCTTGCGCCGGATGAGGTACCCGGCGACCGTGACGGCCACGCTGACCAGGAACGGCAGGCGCCAGCCCCAGGTGTAGAGCTGCTCCTCGGGGAGCGCGGCAACGGGGATGAAGACCAGGGTGGCGATGATCTGGCCGGCCTGGGTGCCGTTGAGCGCGAAGCTTGTGTAGTACCCGCGCCGGTGCTCCGGGGCGTGTTCCAGCGTCATCGAATTGGCGCTGGCCTGCTCGCCGGCGGCGGAGAGGCCCTGCAGGACGCGCATCAGGACGAGCAGTACCGGCGCGGCGGTCCCGACCTGCGCGTACGTCGGCAGACAGCCGATCAGGAAGGTCGACAGGCCCATCAGCATCAGCGTGAAGACCATGATCTTGCGGCGGCCGAGCCGGTCGCCGTAGTGGCCCAGGAAGAGCGCGCCGATCGGGCGGGCCGCGTAGGCGACACCGAAAGTCGCGAGCGAGATCAGTGTCGCGGTCGCCGGATCGGACGGATCGAAGAAAATCTTCGGGAACACCAGCGCCGCGGCGCTGCCGTAGATGAAGAAGTCGTAGTACTCCAGCGCACTGCCGATCCAGGCGGCGACGGCGGCTTTGCGTGGCCGGGCGGGGGGCGGGGCCCCGGCCTCGGACGGGAGAGCGGACATGCCTGCTCCACGGGGGGATGGCCACCCGCGTCTTCGACGGGTGGCGGCGGGCTGCGGGTTAACTCACTAGGTAGTTAATTGCAGCGATCCTGAATCCCCCACAGGACACTGTCAAGACATCTGGCGGAAACAATTTCCGCACGTGGCGATGGGTGAGGGAGTCGTCACCCGGTCAGCGGGAGTGGTCGCCCGTCAGATAGCCGAGCACCATGTCGCCGAGCATCGTGCGGTAGTGCTCCCGGCGGTCCGCCGCCGTCAGGTCGCGCGCGAAGAGCGCGCCGAAGGTGTGCCGGTTGGCGACCCGGAAGAAGCAGAACGAGCTGATCATCGCGTGCAGGTCCACCGCGTCCACGTCCGCCGTGAACACGCCCTGCGCGCGGCCCTCGTCGAGGATCCGCCCGATCACCTCGATCGCGGGCGAGTTGAGCCGGCCGATCGACTCCGAGGCGGTGATGTGCTCCGCCTCGTGGATGTTCTCGATGCTCACCAGGCGGATGAAGTCCGGGTGCGCCTCGTGGTGGTCGAAGGTCAGCTCGGCCAGCCGCCGGATGGCCGCCGCGGGATCCAGATGCTCGACGTCCAGCTGCTGTTCCTGCTGCCTGATGCCCGCGTACGCGTGCTCCAGCACGGCCGTGAACAGCTGCTCCTTGCTGCCGAAGTAGTAATAGATCATCCGCTTCGTGGTGTGGATGCGGGCCGCGATCTCGTCCACCCGCGCGCCCGTGTATCCCTGCCGCGCGAACTCCTCCGTCGCGACCTTGAGGATCTCCGCCCGGGTCCGCGCCGCGTCGCGCTGCCGCCCTGCGGTGCGGGCCGGCGGATGAACGGCGGTCATACGGCTGGCTCCTCGCGAACGGTCCACTGGTCGGCACAGTTTAGGCAGACCCCTCCGGCGCGTGGCGAGGGCCCCGGACGGCCGCCCGTGACCCGTACGACTGATGCCGCGTCAGCTCGACGTGCGGTCGCCACGCAACGTACGTACGGTGTGACGATGAGTGATGTGGCATGGCTGCAGTCCTCCCCGTCGTCCCGGCCGGCACACGTGCCGGATCTGCCGGGCGCCGGGCCGGGACCGGACCCGGACCGGCGGCTGGCGTGGCTCGACGCGCTGCGGGGCATCGGGGCGCTGATGGTCGCGCTGCACCACGCGGGGCCGCGCTATCTGCCCGAGCTGTCCGCCACCGTACTGCGGTACGTCAACCCCGGTACGTACGGCGTCATCGTCTTCTTCCTGGTCAGCGGTTACATCATCCCGGCCTCCCTGGAACGGCGCGGCTCGCTGCGGCGCTTCTGGGTCGGCCGGATCTGCCGCCTCTGCCCGCTGCTGTGCGTCGCGCTGGCGGCCACGGCGCTGCTCGTCCTGTGGGGGCCGGGCCGGCTGCGCGACGCACAGCAGCGGG